>DAIQPD010000061.1:0-22325 GCA_036787535.1 Chryseolinea sp. | reverse complement strand
ATGTTTAAGAGGTTGGACAAGGGATATTGAAGTAAGTACCGATTCTATATTCTACTTCAACACCCCTAACTCTTTTCCAACTTCAGTAAAGGCAGCTATGGCTTTGTCTAAATGATGTCTATCATGCGCAGCAGAAATTTGCACCCGTATTCTTGCTTTTCCTTTCGCCACCACTGGAAAGAAAAATCCGATTACATAAATTCCTTTTTCCAATAAGCGTTCTGCAAATTGTTGCGCAAGTGTTGCTTCGTATAACATGATTGGAACGATAGGATGTATGCCGGGCTTTATATCAAAGCCTGCTTTCGTCATGGCATTGCGAAAGTAAGTGGTGTTTGCTTCCAGCTTATCACGCAAGTCTGTTGTCTCGGCAAGCATGTTGAAAACTTCAATGGATGCACCGGTAATGGAAGGTGCTAACGTATTCGAGAATAAGTATGGTCTTGATCGCTGACGAAGCAATTCGATAATCTCTTTTCTTCCTGAAGTAAATCCTCCAGAAGCACCACCCAATGCTTTACCTAATGTGCCGGTGATAATATCCACTCTACCGATCACACCACAATGCTCAGGTACACCACGTCCGGTCTTACCTATAAATCCGGAAGAGTGACATTCGTCTGTCATTACTAAAGCTTCGAACTGATCGGCAAGGTCACAGATTTTATCAAGCTGGGCGATGGTTCCGTCCATAGAAAACGCGCCATCGGTAACCACAATAATTTGTTTTGCTCCAGCTTGTTTTGCATCCTCAAGTTGTTTTTTCAAATCGTCCATATCGTTATGCTTGTAGCGATAACGCATGGCTTTACATAAGCGCACTCCATCAATAATGGAGGCGTGATTTAATTCGTCAGAGATGATGGCATCTTCACTTCCAAACAACGGTTCAAACACACCACCATTTGCATCAAAAGCCGCAGCGTAAAGTATAGTATCTTCTGTGCCGAGAAAATCAGAGATCTTTTTTTCTAATTCTTTATGAATGTCTTGTGTGCCACAAATAAACCGAACCGATGACATGCCGAAGCCATGTGTATCGATGGCACGCTTTGCGGCTTCAATAACGCGCGGATGTGATGATAGGCCTAAATAATTATTTGCGCAGAAATTAATTACCGCTTTGCCTTCACTTGTTTTTATATCAGCACCCTGAGGTGTAGTAATGATTCTCTCTTTTTTGAAGAGACCCGCTTCTTGAATTGACGCGAGTTCTTTTTCCAGAACAGGTTTTAACTTCGTATACATATTAGTTCATTTTTGGTTTGGGCCTAAACACAGGTTTCGGTGCAGCGGGTTTAGAAGCTACTTCTGGTTTTGGTGTGGAAGAATTTTCACTCGCTGTTGATGCGTTTTCAACCTGTGCCTTAACAGGCTCTATTTTCAAAATATACTTTCTTCTAATCGGGTTGATTAAATAAAGTTTCTGAGCTGTAAAACTATTGGGATGCATCTGTTCGAATTCTATTCTCCAACTTTCCCAAACAGTCGATTCTGCCAAACGAAAGGCAACCGAATCAATCTTTTTCGATATTAAATAGTCTTCAAAATTCACGGGCGCTAAGGTAATCAAAATGACTCCTAACGCATGGTAGGAGAATAGTAATTTTTGGTAATTTCGCCCCACGATTTTAAGCAAGTCGCGGTAGATAAGTACAATCAAAACCTTTGGTTAAACCAGGCAAAGTATGAGTGAAAAGATCCTAGTGATTGGAGCAGGTGGGCAGTTGGGTTCGGAATTAACACAAGGCTTGTGGAATTTGCACGGAAAAGACAATGTAACGGCCACCGACATTAAAGATGCGCAAGGAATTTTAGCTACCGGAAACTTTGCCATTCTGGATGTATTGAAGCAGGATCATTTTATTGACTTCATCAAGAAGAATAAGTTCACCCAAATCTATCACCTCGCTGCGGTGCTGTCGGCTACTGGTGAAAAAAATCCTAAGCTCGCGTGGCAATTAAACATGGATGGATTGATCTCAGTGCTTGACGCTGCGGTTGAAAATAAAATCAGTAAAGTATATTGGCCAAGTTCTATTGCTGTCTTCGGTCCAACAACTCCGAAAATAAAAACACCTCAAGATACCGTGATGGATCCAACCACGATTTATGGCATCAGCAAGCAAGCGGGTGAACGTTGGTGTGATTGGTATTTTAAAAACAAAGGATTGGATGTTCGTAGTCTTCGCTATCCGGGTTTGATTGGATACAAAACAAAACCGGGTGGAGGTACTACCGATTATGCAGTTGATATTTTCTTCAAGGCGTTAACGCATAAAAAGTTTGAATGTTTTTTAAAACCTGATACTTACCTTCCAATGATGTACATGGATGATGCCGTGAAAGCCACATTGGATTTGATGGAAGCATCACCTGAAAAAATTAAAATCAGATCAAGCTACAATGTTTCTGGAATGAGTTTTTGTCCTTCAGAGATTGCAGCTGAAATAAAGAAGCACATCCCTGATTTTGAGATTACCTACAAAGAAGACTTCAGACAAGCCATTGCTGACTCGTGGCCAAAATCAATCAATGATTCAGTTGCCCGTATTGATTGGGGATGGGAACCTGCTTTTGGTTTGGAAGAAATGACAGAAGAGATTCTGAATCATCTTCCGTCATTGTTAAAGACTATTGGATAAATACCTTAATCGTTTTACTAAAATCAGTTCCGGAAACTTTTACGAAGTAGATACCCGGCTTTAAATCATCTCGCAAGGTAATTGCCTCAATGCTGCTTTGAATCTGTTGTTGTTGAATTTCCTTACCTAAACTATTTAGTAGAATCATGTTTGTGCTTGAGTTAATTTCATGATTGATTTCAAGGGTAAAAGAGTGATCTGCAATTGGATTTGGATAGAGAGTTACTTCAGCTTTTTCAAAGCTATCATCCCATTCAGCATAAATAACATTTGAATATTCATAATGTCTGTCGAGATCCACACTTTTTAGACGGTAGTAATTTTTACCACTTAAGGGTGAACGATCAATATGATTATAGGCAGCGACAATATCTAATCCACCTTGACCATATATCGTGGCGATAGGTTGAAAATGAAGATCTGTACCGCTTCGTTCTAATAGGAAATAATCAAAATCTTCTTCCATGGAGGTTTTCCATTTCAGCTCAATACCATCTTCGGTTGATTTACCTGTAAAGCTGATCAGCTTTACAGGTAAGGTTGATTTTGAACAGGTTTGTGTTGCAATACCATCACCCTGGATGTCAATAACAGCACTGGTACAGCCAAGTGAAGCAACCGTTGCTGTGGCACAATCGGTATTTGACCTGTATGGGTTAGAGACTGTAGTTACAGTTCCAGTTCCAGCACCATTGGGTAAGTCAAAAAAGAGTGACTGAGTCCCGCAAGTGATATTTCCTTGAAGGGTATAAATATTTACAGCGGCAAGATTTCCAGACATACTTATATTGTAGTCAAGCGTAACATTATAGTTATAACCAAAAGGACAAGTCGCTGGCTTTACTAAGCTTTTGGCAGTAACCGTTACGTAAACAGTATAACCGGCACTTGATGTAATCGCGCAAGAACTTACAGAATTGTAACATCCACATCCATTTGTGCCCTCACCAGATGCAGGAGTATGACCATTTCCAACATAGCTTGGTCCTGTTACGTTTCCTTGACCTCCAGAATACTCTGCACCCCCTGTACCAATTGATATTGTATCACTATTGCCATTTCCTAAAATGCTACCACTATTCTCAACGATGACATAAGAGGAACCACTCAAGCTTAACTTACCGTTATTGGTCATGTCAAGAGTTCCAACAACAATCACAAACATATAGGTAGAATTGCTACCCTCATTACTAGAAATTGAAATGGTATGTCCTCCTTGAATGTATACAGTATCATTAGCGGCAGGTACAATTCCGGCAGTCCAACTTCCGGCACTAGTCCAATTACCTCCAGGGGCTTTAGAATAAATCTTTCGTGCCGAAGCAGAATGAAAACCCATCACGAGAAGTAAACAAAAGAGTGCTATTTTAGAGAATTGAGAAATCATAAAATTCATTTCAATCGCAGAGGTCTTTTTCATAATTATTTTGAGTCCTTCCAAAAGCTGGATAAGTTGCATTACTAAATAGATCCCCATGTCTGTAATCAAAACACATAATACCTCCTCCATTCTGATCGTGACCATTTCACGAGGAGAAGCATTGAATGCATTAAATGTTGATGTACTGGATGGGCTGCACAAAATTATACAAGAAGCTTACCAAAACAGCAATGTGAAAGGAATAATCTTAACAGGGGAGGGAGAAAAGGCTTTTGTTGCAGGAGCGGATATAAAAGAGCTTTCATCTCTCAACAAAGAACAAGCGTTTGCAATGGCACGAAAAGGCCAATTATTGTTTAAGCAGATTGAAGATTTTCCCAAACCAATTATTGCAGCAGTAAATGGTTTTGCTTTGGGAGGTGGATGTGAGTTGGCTATGGCATGCCACATTCGTATTGCAACAGAAAATGCCAAATTTGGACAACCGGAAGTAAATCTGGGAATTATACCGGGTTATGGAGGAACACAGCGATTAACGCAATTAGTAGGTAGAGGTAAGGCTCTTGAACTGATCATGACTGCTGATTTCATTTCAGCACAAGAAGCAAAAGCAATTGGATTGGTGAATCACGTAGTAGAAAACCGTGACGAACTTATGGATCTTGCCACAAAGATGATGACTAAAATTCTTTCGAAATCGCCTGTTGCCATTTCGCAAGTCATCAAATCGGTAAATGCTGGTTTTAATGGTGATGAGATCGGGTACCAAACCGAAGCTGAAAGTTTTGCGGCTTGTGCAGCATCTGAAGATTTTAAAGAAGGTACGGCTGCGTTTGTGGAGAAACGAAAAGCTAATTTTAAAGGAGTGTAATATTTAATACGAATAGTAATTAGTGATGAGTGATTAGCGACTGATGATTTTTGATTTGATTCTTTACTGAATGATTACGAAATACCAAATCACCCTTAACTGATAACTGATTACCGAACAATGGGTAAACTCAAGCGGCTTGCAGGCGATACAGTCCTTTATGGACTTGGTTCTATCTTACCTAAGTTTCTCAACTTCTTACTGGTTCTTTTACACACGGATGTTTTTCTTCCGGCTGAGTATGGTATTATAACCAATCTGTATGCCTATGTTACCTTTATCAATGTGCTCTTTACGTTTGGAATGGAAACTGCATATTTTCGTTTTGCTTCTAAGCCAGGAGCCGATGAGAAGAAAATTTTCAATCTTACCCAAACTGTCGTAGTTAGTATAAGTTTAATTCTCTCGTTAATTATTATTGGTTTTGCACAACCCATAGCAATTCAACTGGATATAGAAAGTCAGTCGAATTATGTTATCTGGATTGTCGCTATTTTATTTATTGATTCAGTTGTGGCTATTCCCTTCGCTCGCCTCCGCCTCCAAAACCGTCCATTGAAATTTGCGTTCGGAAGAATTTTAAACATTCTGATTCTGGTTGGCCTTAATGTTTACTTCCTGATATATGCCTACGATCAATCTATTGGTGTAGCGTATGTTTTTATCGCCAATCTCACCGCCAATGTTTTTTACCTGTTCTTTTTTTCTAAAACATTAATTCAGTGGCGTCCGGCTTATGAGAAGGAAACCTCTTCTGCCATGTTTAGTTATGCTTATCCGATTATGGTTACAGGATTAGCCGGAATGACAAATGAAACATTCTCCAGACTCACACTCCAATGGTGGCTTCCCGAAAATTTCTATGAAGGTAAAACTTCAGAATATGCATTGGGAATTTTTGGCGCGTGCTATAAATTTTCAGTGATCATGAGTTTGGTGATTCAGGCGTTTCGATATGCTGCCGAACCTTTTTTCTTTGCTAATGCGGCTGATAAAAATTCGCCTCAGCTTTTCGCTAAGGTAAATCACTACTTTGTTATTGTGTGTTGTGTAATTCTTTTAGGCGTTAGCACAAATCTGGATTTACTTAAACATATATTAAGAAGACCAGAGTATTGGGAAGGCTTAGGTATTGTGCCAATCTTATTGCTTGGCTACTTATTCCTTGGTATATATTATAACATGTCGGTATGGTTTAAACTGATCGACAAAACGTATTACGGAACCATTATTACCGTTGGTGGTGCCATCATCACATTTCTGGCGAACTACATGCTCATACCTTATTTTGGATATATCGGTAGCAGTTGGGCAACTTTCATTTGTTATTTCAGCATGACTGTTGTTTGTTACTTTCTTGGACAAAAATATTACCCCATCCCATATCGGATTGTAAAAGATGCGGGCTACATTTTAATCGCTTCATTTTTGGTATATGCTACCAACCAGATTATCCTCGAAAACCAATGGCTGGCAACGGGCTTTCACATCGTAATTTTAGCAAGCTTTGTTTTGTTTGCCTATCTGTTGGAGCGCAAAGAACTAAACTTACTTCCTTTCAGAAAATAACCAGAAACGCCTTTTAGCTAAGTTTTCAGGGCCAGATTGTTGAGGATTTTCGTTAATTTTGAGGCTTGCCAAAAGAATTAAGCTCTGGCAAGTGTAACTTACTATCGTGAACGTATTCCTTCGTAAAATTTGTGGTTTTTGCAGTTTAGTTGGTGTGCTGGTTATTCTTCTATCTATTCCGGTTTCAGGCCAGAAAAAGAAGAAACCCTCCGATCAGCTTCAGGCTTCTGCATTAAGACTTCGTGAAGCTGAATTCTATTTTACCGAAGGTGAGAAATTTTTTATCCTGGAAGATTACGCAAAGGCGCTTCTGTACTACCAACGTACTCTTGAAATTAATCCTGAAAACGCAACGGTTCATTATAAAATAGCAGAGGTACTCTCGCGCAGTAGCAAAACAGAAGATCATATGCGTGCAGCAGCCAGTATTGAAATGGCATTGAAGCTGGAGAAGGGGAATAAGTATTTTTATTTGATGGCAGGTTCTATTTACACCAGTCTCGCCAAGTTTGATAAAGCAGCTCAGGTTTATGAAACACTAATAAGTGCTGTAAAAGGAACAGAAGATCATCTCTATGATCTGGCAGCAATCTATCAATATGGAAATAAGCCAGACGAAGCCATCAAGACCTACAATCGCGCTGAACAAATATTTGGTATCAATGAAGTTTCATCAATCCAAAAACAGCGTCTTTATTTAGAGCAAGGGAAAACTGCTGAAGGTATTGCGGAAGGTGAGAAGCTGATTCATGTTTTTCCGGATGAAGAGCGATACATCATGGGCTTTGCAGAAGTACTTTCTCAAAAGGGATTGCGAAAAGAAGCCATTCAATATCTTGAAAAATTCAGTTCTGAAAACCCTGAATCCGGAAATGTAAAAATGTTACTGGCAGGTATTTATCGAGACAATAATCAAGAACAAAAAGCAAGGCCGTTATTGGAAAAATTGTTCGATGACAATTCTGTCGAGTTGGGTAGTAAACTTATTATACTGGGAACGTATAATGTTCAGCTCAATCAAAACAAAACAAAGAAGATCATTGATGCCGATACCGAAAATTTTGTTTTTGGCTTGCTTGAAAAACTAAAAAAGAGCAATCCGTCAGATCCTAATGTGCACATTGTTGGCGGAGACATTTACCTATCTACTGGAAAGATACGTGAAGCACAACGTGAGTATTCGTTGGCGGTAGAAACAGGTGATGTCAATTTTGAGGTGTGGCAAAACTTACTTTATCTGGAAACTCAGCTCGATCAATTTGATCTGGCAATAAAACATTCGGAGCAGGCCCTTGAGTTGTACCCAAATCAAAGCATGCTGTATTACTTTAATGGATATTCGAACTTACGGAAACATAATTATGAGGAGGCTGTTACTGCTCTTGACCAGGCCAAAAAATTATCTGCCACGAATCCCAATTTAGTGTGCGAGTTGAACAGCATGCTGGGTGATGCTTATAACGCCACAAAGCAATATGAAAAATCAGACAAAGCGTATGAGGATGCTCTTCTGATACGCCCGAACTATGATGCGGTATTGAATAACTATAGTTACTTTCTTGCCTTACGAAAATTCAATTTGGAAAAAGCAGAGAAGATGGCGGCACTGCTCACTAAAAATAATCCAGAAAATGCTACCTACCTGGACACCTTTGCCTGGGTACTCTTTACAAGAGAGAAGTATAAGGATGCAAAAAAAATAATGGAAAGGGCTATAGCCACAGGTAATGCAAATGCGGCACACTTTGAACACTACGGAGATATTTTGTATCAACTGGGTGAAGTGGATAACGCTGTGCGGCAGTGGGAAAAAGCACGAGGTTTAAATGCCAATAGTGAATCACTTAATAAGAAAATCGCGAACCGAAAAATATATGAATAATCGTCTTTGGGTTGCACTTATATGCATCGTATTATTTTCAGCAAGCTGCAGTAAAAAGATCATTGCGCCTGCAGTTGTTGCAACACCTCCTAAACTGTCGCTCAATATTGAAGAAATTGATTTTGAGTATTTTCATGGTAAGGCTCGCATGATTGTACGTGAAGCGAGCAAAGAGCGTGAAGTAAAAGCCAACATCCGCGTGCGAAAGGATAGTGTTATCTGGATGACTTTTTCAGTTATTGGTGTGCAGGGAGGAAAGGCACTTATTAACAAGGATTCCATTACAATTGTGAGCAATGTTGATAAAGAATACTATGTGTTTGATTATGCCGAACTCTCTAAGCGATATAATTTCGAAATCAACTACCATGTAATCCAATCGGCTATGCTGGGCAATTTGATTATGCCCACGAAAGACGATGATGTTATTCTAAAGGATCCATCTTTTTTTATTTTAAGTCAGCACAGCGGTACCATTGATGTGCAGAACTATGTTAATGCTGCCAGTATGAAAATTGAAAAGGTGGAATTCAAAGAGGGAAATACCAGTAACTCATTTGTACTGAATTACTCCAATTTTCAGCCTGTTGGGAATAAAACATTTCCATATAACGGAACAATCAACCTCTTCTATAAAACGTTATCAGGACTATTAAACACTACTATTATTTTTGATTACAGCAAGGCTGAGGTAGGTACACGTGAGCTAAATTTTCCTTTCAACATTCCCAAGAAATATGCACGCAGGTAGGTATGCATTTCTTTTAGGTTGTATTCTTTTTACTTTTTCTGCTGTTGCACAAAAAACGAAAGGTCAACTGCAAAAGGAAAAGCAACAGAACATTGAGCGCATCAAGGAGGTAGAGAAAATTATTTCTGAAACATCAGCGCAGAAAAAAAGTACCATCGGGGAATTAAATGCAATCAAGCAACGCATTCAGCAACAAGAAGAATTGATCAATTCGATTAAGGGAGAAGTTCGCATTCTGGATTCAGAAATTGGAGAGAATAATGACATCATTCAGGCATTGGAAGAAGATCTTTCCAAACTGAAAAAGGAATTTGCTGCCATGCTCTATGCTGCTCAAAAGGCAAATAACAGTACAACCCGATTAACGTTTCTCTTCTCAGCAGAATCATTCGATCAGCTCATTATGCGCATGCGGTATATGGAGCAGTACACGGCCACACGAAAACTTCAGGCTGAAGAAATTGTGAAAGTACAAGACCAACTTTCCGGACAAGTAAAAGAAATTGAAGGCCGTAGAACGGAGAAAAGTAAATTATTGAATGAAGAATTGCGTGAGAACGACAACCTTACCTCGCTTCGTAAGAAGCAAAGTACGGTTGTTAAATCATTAGAGAAGGAAGAGAAGAAATTGCGCAAGGACTTGGTAACAACTAAAAAAGCAAATGCACTTCTCGACAAATTGATCAGCGATATTATCAAGGAAGAGACAGCGAGAGCAGCAAGAGCCAACTCAAAATCCTCTGAAGCAACAATTGCGTTATCTTCTTCCTTCGCAGAAAACAAGAATAAATTTCCATGGCCGGTTTCAGGCGGATTTGTGTCTCAGAAATTTGGCAAGCAAAACCATCCGGTACTAAAGGGAATCATTTTACAGAATGATGGTGTGAATATTCAGACAAAGGAAAACGAAAAGGTAAAATGTATTTTTGAAGGTGAGGTAAGCACCGTTGCCTTCATTCCGACTTTAGGAAGTGTCGTTATTGTAAAGCATGGAGAATACTTCACCTTATATGCGGGCTTGAAAGAGGTTGTAGTTAAATCCGGACAAAAGGTTTCTATTAATCAGGAAATAGGTAAAGTACTTTCTACAAGCGATGGAAATACAGAACTGAAGTTTCAGATTTTAAAAAATATAACGCCACTCGACCCACAAATTTGGTTGCGCAACATGTAGGGAATTCTGTTGTGTTAATGATGTTCGATTGCACAGAATAAATTTCAATGCTTTAAACCACACTCCTTACAATATTTCATTTTACCCGGTGGCCGTTTTTTGGGCGGACGTTTATGACCAAAATACGATGGGTCAGAGTATTGAGGTTTGTCCATCATTTTTTCATTCTTCCTTTTCGTTTTCTGAAGCTCCTCCATTCGTTTGAAGTATGCTTCTTCAGATCCATAAGTAGGCTTTGCTAGTTTTCCTTTCTTCGATTTTTTAGGGCCGTACTGTTTTTGTGTAGCAGATGGATTTAGCGAATTGGGTTGGTCGGAGGCCTGCTCACTTGCCGGTACAGTTTTCTTTTTCCGTTTTAGAAACTGCGCCTGAGCACTAGCAACGACTAAAGAAATTATGATAATCAGGGTTATTCGCATACCAATGGTAAAGATAGGATTAACTGTTAATCGCCCTAAAAATTTTGTGCTTAACGGTTAATAACAAATAAAGCCGTTCAATGCATTTCAAAAGAGATGAAGGAATATTTGATTTTAAACATACAGGCTCACGTAATCTTTTCTTTTATGACCTCAACTTGATTTAGGCTGAAGCATGGTTTGTTCTCTTCGATAGATCCAGGGTGGGGTAGGATTTTCTTGTTTCCAAAGCCCTTTATTTTTTTCTTTGGCTTTTTCTTTATGTTCTTCTAACTCCGGCAGTGGATTTTTTTCAGCCGTCCATGCTAAGCCTTCTTTTAATAATTCAACTCGCGGATCAATCTTGTCATTCACAGTAACAATGGCAAGGTAATTTCCCCAACGATCCTTGCCCTGAAGTTTCACAGTCACATTCTTTTCGAGAGTAAGCTTCTCCATAAATTTCTTAGCCTTATCTCCATAATCCTGCCCCAACTCAGGACAATCAATACCCAGCAGCGATATTTTTATAGTTTCGTTATCATCGCCAATTACTTCAATTGTATTTCCATCAATCACTGAAACTACCTTTCCTGAAACTCCATCATTAGCCCAAACAGAGCCCATCAGCAATATACCAGTGATTGTACCTAACATTTTCGTTTTCATAATAGAGACGATCTTATTTTGATACTCAAAGCTGCTCAAAGAATGAGGTTTATACTGCGCGCTGTTACCAGCCCTCTTTCACATGTAAGTTTTGGATGGAACTTACACAACATGCTGAAGTGAACAGCGCACACAAAAATTCTACCAAAACAAGAATTGTTGAGTTGGAATAAAACAAATGAAGCAATACCTGATTTGGTATTGCTTCGTTTCCCATTTATGGGATGTGATAGAAAATGATGTGATGTTATTTACAATACTGATCGATCTGAAAGCGGGCTTTTGCATCGCCATACTCAACCGCCTTGCGCCAATCAAAGCATGCCTTTGCTTTATCATTTAATTGATATTGAAAATTTCCGCGTTGCTTATAATAGGCTGCATTTTTCGGTTCGACCCGAATAGCTTCATCCATATCACTAACTCCCGCACCGTAATCATCTAATTCCGATTTGCACGTTGCGCGATTGTAATATGCTAGTCCATCATCTTTATTGAGTTGAAGAACGCGGTTATAATCCAGAATGGCTCCTTCAAAATCACCAAGACTTTCTTTGATAAGTCCGCGGTTGAAGTGAGCATCTACATTTTTAGGGTCAATATCCAGAGCTTTATTTAATTCAAGTACCGCTGATTTTGTATCTTCCAAGCCAAGGTAAGCTCGTCCACGATTAACATATAACGTAACAGAATTTTCTCCTGCTAATTTTGCGTTGTCAAAATCTTTCAGTGATTCCTGAAATTCACCTTCCTCTAATTGCATCATCCCACGTTTGAAAAAGACGTCCTTATCTTTTACGCCTGCTGCAATTACCTTATCATAATATTCACGGGCAGCGGTGAATTTTTCCATACTGTAATAGGTATCTCCCAATAGGCGGAATAATTCAGGACTTGGTTTTTCGGTGAGTTTTTCCACATCTCGAAAATCGCGAGACGCTTCTTCAAATTTCTTAATGGTGTAATACACTTGACCACGATTTTCAAAAGCCTTTAGGTAATCTGGTTTCTTTGAAAGTGCAGCATTGTAATCAGTAATGGCGGCCTGATAATTTTCCTGATTGAAATAGGCCTTACCCCGGTTGTTGAACAAGGTAGGATCTGTTACGCCTAAAGTCATAGCTTGTGTGTAATCCTGAACAGCGCCCGCGAAATTATTTAAACTGAACTTTGCATCTCCGCGATGGAAGAACGCAGAGCCTAACTTTGGATCTTTTTCGATGGCTTGATTAAAATCGCTAATGGCTTCATCATATTTCTTGCTATCGTATCGGCAATGGCCGCGCATATCGAACGCGGCAGCATCAGTCGTCCCGGAAGTAATGGCTTTATCAAGATCGGTCAAAGCGCCTTTGTAATCTTTTAGAAAATATTTTGTGGAACCTCTTTTGTAGAATAATTCAGTATTGGTTAAGCCACCTTCAATGGCTTTGGTGAAATCAGGTAATGATTTTTCATATTGTTTTGCTTCGAACAAGGAATATCCTCGGGCTGCAAAAACATTCATATCCTTACTACCTGATTCTATTGCCTTTGTTAAATCGGCCACTGCCCCTGTATAATCTTTGATGGAGTATTTTGAAATACCCAACATGGAAAATTCCTCTAAGCCGGCTTGGTTGAGCGATACAGCAATGGCCAGATCGGCAATGACACCAGGATAATCTTTCAATTGATATTTTGCTGCAGCACGATTCTTCATCGCTTGCGTGTAATCTTTTTTCAAGCCGAGGGCACGATCAAAATCTGCGATGGATTCTTTTGCGAGACCAGCATTAAGTTTAGCTTTTCCGCGATTGTTAAAAATCACTTCATCATTCGCCCCTAACGTAATCGCCTTGTCGTATGCTTCGATTGCTCCTGCGAAATTATTTTCCTTGAAAAGAGCATTACCCAATTGATAATAAACATCTTTATTCTTTGAGCCCAGCGATGCTGCTTTATCAAGATGTGGAATCGCTTCTTTTTCTTTTTTAGATAGTACGTAAGCCATCCCGATAGCTTCGTAGGCTGCTAAATCTGCTTTTCCTTTCTGAACCGATTTGTCAAGGTCAATAATGGCGGAGGTATAATTCTGCATTTGAAAAAATGCGACACCTCGTTTAGCGTAAATGTCATCTTCTTTTTCGCCACCCATTTCTGCAGTCGTCAATGCTTCGATGGCGCCTTTATAATCTTTAGCGTCAAATTTCAAATAGCCGGCATATAACGAAACCTTACTGTCTTTCAGTCCACCGTTCAATGCCTTTTCTAAGTAAGGTAAGGCTTGTTCTTTTTTGCCGAGATTGTAATTCGCAATACCCAGCATCTTCATTAAATCATTTGTTTCGCCTTCTGTTGATTTTGCTTTCTCTAAATCACTTACTGCACCTTCATAATCTTTCAAAGTATATTTTGCAGATCCGCGGTTAACAAACGCTTTTCCATAAGCAGGATTGAGTTGAAGGGCTTTATCAAAATCAGATACGGAGCCCGCAATGTCTGTTGAATTCATCTTGGCCTTGCCACGATTGTTGTAAACAACAGCATCGTTCATTCCGAGTTTAATGGCATTGTCATAATTCTTGATCGCTCCTGCAAAATCGTTCTTGATAAATTTTATATCGCCAATATTTTTAGAGGCTTCAGCATCATTGGCGCCCAGTGATATCGCTTTCTCTAAATCTTTCAACGAATTGTCATAATCCTTTTGGGCAAACTCAGCATTACCTTTGTAGAGAAATACTTCTTTTGAATTTTCACCTGCGTTGACTGCCCGGCTTAATGATTCAATGGAGGACGCATACTCTTTGTTCTTGTACTGACACGTTCCCAATTGTGTGAATACATCTTTATCAGTAAGTCCCAGAGAAACAGCAGCAGATAAACTTTTTACAGCCTCCGTGCAATTACCTTGTTGCGCAAGACTTAATCCCAGCATCCTGAAGACCTCTTTATCCTTCACACCTTTCTGAACAACTTTGTCAAGCGTCTCTGACGCTCCTTTATAGTCGTTGAGTGTATACTTTGCAATACCTACCTTTTGATAAATCTCAACATCCGATCTTCCGCTTGCTAAGATCTTTTCGTAATCCGTAACGCTACCTTTCCAATCCTGTGATTTATACTTTGCTTCTGC
Organism: Chryseolinea sp.; assembly: GCA_036787535.1. Lineage (GTDB taxonomy): Bacteria > Bacteroidota > Bacteroidia > Cytophagales > Cyclobacteriaceae > Chryseolinea. The sequence continues at coordinate 7,867 of DAIQPD010000061.1, read as the reverse complement.
ACGATTTTCTAAAGCTTTGTCGTAATCGCTTTTTAATTCCAGTGCTTTGTCAAAATCGGGAATAGATCCTTTGAAATCCTGAGTATTGAATTTCGCTTTACCTCTATTGTTAAACACAATTGGATCATTCAACCCAAGTTTGATAGCGTTGTCATAATTTTTGAGGGCACCAGCAAAATCATTCTTGATGAATTTGATGTCGCCCATATTTTTAAAAGCTTCAGCATCATTTGCACCAAGCGATACAGCCTTTTCCAAATCTTTCAATGCATTATCATTGTCCTTCTGAATAAATTCAGCATTACCTTTCTGAAGAAATACTTCTTTTGTGTTAACACCGGCATTGATCGCCCTGCTGAACGATTCAATAGCAGGTGCATATTCTTTATTCGTATACTGGCAGGTTCCCAATTGCGTAAACACATCTTTGTCAGTGAGCCCCATGGAAACCGCAGCCGATAAACTTTTTGCGGCCTCTGTGCAATTACCTTGTTGAGCAAGACTCAAACCATGCATTCTAAAAACTTCTTTATCCTTAACACCTTTCTTCACAACAATGTCTAAACTTTCAGAAGCACCTTTGTAATCATTCAAAGTATATTTTGCTGTTCCTACTTTTTGATAAATCTCTACGTCCGATCTTCCGCTTGCTATGATTTTTTCAAAGTCAGCAACACTACCTTTCCAATCTTGTGTTTTGTATTTAGCTTCTGCACGATTCTCTAATGCCTTATCGTAATTACTTTTCAGCTCAAGTGCTTTATCAAAATCAGGGATAGAGCCCTTGAAATCCTGAAGATTGTATTTTGTTTTTCCGCGGTTGTTGTACAACACGGCATCAGCTTTCCCCGAGGCAATGGCTTTATCATAATAGGTAATGGCTTCTTTGTAATTCTCCATTCTGAACTTTGCGTTGCCGAGATTGGAGTATGTTTCAAACCCATTCGCACCCATACCTACAGCTTTTTCTAAATCAGTTGCGGCACTTTGATAATCATCCAGATTGTATTTTGCGTTGCCGCGATATTCAAAAAGTTCGGCAGTATTGATGCGTGCTTTTACCGCTTCATCAAAATCAGATTTTGCTTTTGCATAGTCCTTTTGTTCGTAGTAGGCGACACCCCGTTTTACAAAAACTTCTTTGTTGGTAAAGCCAGAATTAATGAGCTGACTGAATTGTACGGAAGCATCGCTATAATCGCCCGCCTTTAATTTCTTCAGGGCCGATTCCCATTGCACCTGCATGAGCGAGTCTGCTTTCTGGGCAGAAGCCTGAGATGCAAAAAATAGGACAGCAGCAAACAAAAGCGTTATTCTCATAATGACATGAAATTGATCTGTTGTAAAGTTATTAAATCTGATTGGGATTTAATGTGTCAGGAAAACAAGCTTAGTAGTGACTTTAGGTAAGATAATGGAAGGAAAAACAGAATTATCCTTTCACCACATTCCCCACCACTTGCATGGTCTCTAAGGTAGGTGATGCTTTGCCTCCACGAGGCTCGATAGTTACGGCAAAAGCTGCGGCACCATTGCCAATCGCTTTCATTTTAAGCAGACCAGCAAGATTATTGTCGAAAACTCCGGCATCGACAGGCTTACCATCAATGATGGCCCAAAGCTGATACTGATTTTCTTTCGAAAGTTCTCGCATGTTTTGAATGCTAAGGTATACTTCCTTAGAGGATTCATTCCAATACACATACGCCATTGATTCTGGTGAGCCCTCTGTGCCCTTCATCACCACGCGTTTGAAATCAGGATTATCAACAACTTTTAGATCGCTTTCGATTTTATCAAGACGTTGATTTACCTGATTATAATCTTCTGCCACGCGTTGATTTTGTGCGATGAGCTGAGTCAATTGTCCTTCAGAATTCATCCACTTGTCGCGATAATCATACGCCAGGTAAGAGGCAATAAGAGCAATCGTAACAGAGGCAGCAACCGCGAATCTCCAGAAATTTGAATTGGATTGATCGGCTTGCAGAGAAACTACTTTTGTTTCTGGTTTCTGCGCTTCAATTTTTTGAAACAGATTTTCCTTTAATGCTTTTCGTGGAGCAATAGCAGCTTGCATCAGCAAGGCTTCCTGAACTTCTTCTACGCGCAGAAGCTCTGTGCGAAGTTCAGGATACTGAGCCAGGTTGTTTTCAACCACAACACGATCCTGCTCCGTAAGCTCACCGAGTGCATACGCTTCAAGTATTCCGGACGATATGTATTCTGCTACGTTCACGTTGTTACGCCAAGTGTTATTCGTAATTGTTGCATGGCAAGCCGCAAGCGCGTTTTTACTGTGCCTAGCGGGATGTCAAATTCTTCCGACAACTCCGATTGTGAGTATCCTTTGAAATAAAGGTGTTCCACCACAAACTGCTGATCGGTTGAAAGAACCTTTAATACTTCGGTCACTCCAATCCCATCAATGCGCTGTTCGATGTATTCTTCGCTATCGATTCTACTTACGACCTTTTCTATCGGAGTGGTTTTCTGATCCTTACTTATTTCTTTTGAACGTGTTTTATCAATGGCTTGATTGCGCGCCACATTCAACAGCCAAGTAAAGAGTTTCCCTTTCGTAGCATCGTAGTTTTCAAATCGATCCCAGATTTTCAAGAATACATCCTGAAGCACTTCTTCTGCAATTTCTTCTTTTTTCAGGATTCGGAAGATAACACCGTATAGAGCACCCGAGTAATTATCGTACAAATACTCCAAAGCTGACTTGTCTTTCGCCTTGAGACGAATGACTAAATCGCTTTCAGAAATATAGAGTTTTAATGTGCTGATAAGTAGGTATTTGTTGAAAGTAAATTAAATGAATTGGATTTAACAACACATTTTATTTGCGAACAATTAAAAGCAAGTCGAGCGCGTTGGCTGCATCATCGGTTACAACATAATCCTGATGGTGAATATTTGAAACCAATCCTGTGTTTCCAGACTGAAGTTTGTTTCGATTATAGCGGTTCAATATTTCGTACGGAATTCTAAGAATAGAAGCGGGCAGTCTGTATTGAAGATTGAAAATATCAAATCGTGTAATTCGATTCACTGATTTTCTATTCTGTTCATGATACTCCATTACCTTTTCGTTTCCGGTAATACCTTTCATCTCCACCTGTTTGAAAATCTTTGCAGCAAGTGCAGTGAGTTCATCAGCCAGGTATTCACGAATGTGCCATGGATTCCGTGAAAGAGACATTTTTCTATTCGGTGTGGTAAGTAATGCAATACCTCCTGGTTTCAATACCCGGTGAATTTCCTTCAAATAGAGAGAATCATTTTCAATATGTTCAATTACCTGAAAGCTTACAATACTATCATAGGTATTGTCTTCAAGTCCTCCGAGAGGTGGAATATTCATGCTGATGAATTTTCCAGAAGGATGCTTTTGTTGAAGATCGGCTATTACTGTTTCGATTTTATCCACGGCAGTGAACGAAGTAGCCAGTTCCATTAATGTACTTACACCCCGACCTTCACCACAGCCTACTTCTAGAGTATTACCTTTAACATAATCCCGGGCAACAACATAGGCCTTGAAAAGCCGTTGATGAATGGGGTTATCAGAGGTAATCTCCTCGCTGGTAATTTCGGTTGTGTATATTTTTGCCATAAGAGTGGCAAAAATAAGAATTTAACAGATGATGCTCTGAAATTCAATTATCTAATTCATGTCGTCCATGCCAACCATTCAGAAATTCTTCCTTAATTTTCAACCTATGATGCGATACCTAAAACTCTTCTTGCTTTTTATTTCTGTTTCTACACAGGCACAAAGCCTTCGCGAAATTAATTATAGTTACCGCTATAACCCGGCAGAGCCTTTCTCATTTGCTATGAAGCCGCAGCGATCTGCAACAGGTTGGAATATGCATTACCGTCTTCAACTTCGTGATACTTCAATTTTGCATACAGATGAGTTTGTTATTCGATGGGATGTTCGAAAAGATCTTAGTGATAAGGAAGGTATTTTGATAAAGCCAGAACGCATTGCTAAGTCGATGGATAATTTTACTATTGAAGGCAATGTTGGTTTAGATATAAGTGCTGATACTCAAATTGTGGTTGTAAGAGTATTAAACAACGTGGCAAAACGTGCCTGGTTATTTTGGCAATTAGTGGATCCGAATTATCCTGTTGATGGCATAATAATCAATCAGTATAAATCCGTTTTGGATAATTACATTAAAACAGGCACCAAGTCGATTATTCAAAGTGCAGATTCTACTAAGGTAATTTCATATTACAATGACAATTTTCCGGCCGCTGCCCCGGGATTTTCTGAAGGGTTGGCGCGGGTTTCACCATTGATGAATGATGATTCCACCTATAGTTTACCAACGAACACCGAAATTGATTTTACCTTAAAGGGACTTTACCTTGTCCAAAAGGATACTAGTGAAACACATGGTTTTTCTTTTCGCGTGGAGGAAGATTATCCTCGATTTGAAAAAGTAGAAAGCCTTGCAGATCCGTTGATTTACGTTTGCACAAAACAGGAATACGATCGCGTCAAGAATGCCAAAGGCGATAAAAGGGCATTTGATAAAGTAGTTCTTTCTATAACAGGAGATGCTAACCGTGCAAAGACATTTATGCGCAGTTATTTTAAGCGGGTAGAAACAGCTAATCAACTTTTTACTTCATATAAAGAAGGATGGAAAACAGATCGAGGTATGATCTACATTATTTTTGGTTTACCCGATCAGGTTTTTGCCTTTACCGATCGTGAAGTGTGGACGTACAACACGCAATTCGATATTAGTTTCAACTTTACAAAATCCAGCACCATATTCGATCCCGATAATTATGTACTTATCCGCGACAAGAAGTACACTGAAACCTGGTATGAAGTGATTGATCTTTGGCGAAACGCCCGATTCTAGTGTTCAAAGTTCCAGATTCAAAGTTTCAACTTTAGGGTTAATAAGGTATTGTCTAAAGTCTAAATACTAAAGTCTAAATTCTCTATTATCAATACTATTTAGGAATTTGCGTCCCAATGGAAAAGACAGAGATGATCTATGGCACTCGTGCTGTAATGGAGGCCGTTCTGGCTGGAAAGGAAATTGAAAAAGTAATGGTTCAAACCGGACTGGTCAACGACCTTATTAAAGAATTGTTGAGTGTATTGCGCACGAAGAATGTACCCGTAAGTTTTGTGCCACTTGAAAAATTAAAACGGTTATCGGCTAAAAATCATCAGGGCGTTATTTGTTTACTCTCCTCTGTTACCTATGCCTCGTTGGATAATATTATTGATAAAGCGTACAGCGAAGGAAGAGAGCCCTTTATTTTATTGCTTGATCGCATTACAGATGTTCGGAATTTTGGTGCGATTGTTCGTACTGCAGAATGTGCCGGTATGGATTGCATCGTAGTAGCCGATAAAGGTAGCGCACTCATTACAGCCGATGCCATGAAGACATCAGCAGGTGCACTTAATCATTTACCTATCTGCAGAGACGATTTAAAAAAGACAATTCAATTTCTTCATGATAGTGGCATTCGCGTTGTTGCCTGTACCGAAAAGTCAGAGCAGAGTCTACATCAGGTTAACTTAACAGGACCCATTGCCGTGTTGATGGGATCGGAAGAAGACGGAATTTCAGATGTGCTGTTGCGTCTTTCTGATGAACTGGCAAAGATTCCCATGAGAGGAAAAATCGGATCGCTAAATGTTTCAGTAGCTGCAGGTGTTGCGATTTATGAAGTGGTTAGGCAGAGAAGTTAGAAGCAAGTTACCGGTGACCAGTTGCCGGTAACTTCGAATCTTCACGATAAGTAATCAAGTTGAAGTTCGTACGCGTTGGTTTGAACGCTCGCCCTACAAAAACTCCGTTCCGTTCATCGCCTTTACATCATTCACAAATCTTCTGAATTGTTCTTCTTTATCCTTCTCGCAGACGATAATGACATTACCGAATTCACCAATCAAATAACCATTCAGTCCTTGGGCTACAATGAGTTTATCGGGAGAAGCTTTGATAATGCAGTTTCGTGTATCGTATAAAATAGAAGTAGCTCCCAGTGCATTATTATTTTCATCCTTCTCTGAAATTTCATGGATGGAATTCCATGAACCTAAATCAGACCATGCGAAATCACCGAGGCATACATATACATTCTTTGCTTTCTCCATGACGCCATAATCGATGGAAATATTCTTGCATTGAGAATATGCTGTGGCAATGGCCTCTTTTTCTTCCGCGGTGCCTAACTTTAACTTAGTCTCATCAAAGACTTCGGCCATTTCAGGTATATACTGATGAATAGCATCAATAATGGTTTGAACACCCCAAATAAAAATACCTGCATTCCAGACGAAATCACCACTCTCTAAAAATTTCTTAGCGAGTGATAACTCAGGTTTCTCTGTGAAGGTCTTTACCTTCTTCGCGAAATTCTTTTCAGTATGATATTGAATATATCCATAGCCTGTTTCTGGTCGAGTTGGCGGGATACCCAGTGTTATCAATTTATCCTGATCTTTTGCGAGAACGCTGGCCTTCTTAATTACATCCTGAAATTCAATTTCATTTAAAATCAAATGATCGGAAGGCGCAACAACAATTACGGCTTCTTTATTTAATGCCTCAATACGGTAGCTCGCATAGGCAATGCAAGCGGCTGTATTTTTTCGCATCGGTTCTTCTAATATTTGATCGGGCGCTAATTGCGGCAGCTGTGTTTTTACGAGGGAAGAATGTTCTTCGTGCGTTACCACAAAAATATTTTCAGCCGGGCAGATTGATAAAAAGCGTTCAAAGGTAGATTGAAGAAGTGTTTTACCTGTGCCCAGTACATCTAAAAATTGTTTCGGCTTGGAGTTTCGGCTATAGGGCCAAAAACGAACCCCGATGCCACCAGCCATGAGCACTACATATAGATTTTTGTTCATCGATATTTTTAGAAGTAAGACGGTTTGCAAAAGACGTAAGTCACAGAATTCTTTAAAAGTATTTCGACTAGTTAATTATAGATTGTTTTACGAACAATGGAGTAGCCAATTTTTAATAGAACTTTTGTAAAGATACTTTTTGATCATTCGTTTTATGAAGATTACACAATTCCTTCTTTAAGCAGATCATGAAGGTGGATAAATCCGGCAACTGTATTTCCATCCACCACGACCAATTGAGTAATTCCACCCTCTTGCATTTGATGTAAGGCTTTGGCGGCATATTCATCTTTTTCGATTTTTTTTGGTGTGCGTGTCATAATATCAGCGGCCACTACCTTTCGGATGTCGATCTCTTTTTCCAACATTCTTCGAAGGTCGCCATCTGTTATTATTCCCAATAACTCATTTTTAGGGCTAATTACCGCAGTACAGCCCAGTCGCTTGGAGGAAATTTCAAGGATCACATCCTTTAAAGATGCTTCAGGAGCGACTTTCGGCAACTGATTGTTTGTATAAACATCTGATACCTTCAAATAAAGTTGCTTTCCGAGCGAACCTCCCGGGTGGTATTCTGCAAAATCGCGAGTGCTAAAATCCCGAAGTTCTAGCAGGCAAACGGCCAGCGCATCTCCCATCGCCATGTGTGCTGTTGTGCTGGTGGTGGGCGCTAAATTATGAGGGCAAGCTTCTTGTGCAATCGTTGCATTCAATACAAAATCGGCTTGTTGTGCTAAATATGAATTTATGTTACTCACCAAAGCAACAAGCTTTGAACCTCTGCGTTTTAGAAGCGGTATTAATACTTTTATCTCAGGAGTATTTCCGCTTTTAGAAAGGCAAATCACAATATCATTTTGCTGTATCATGCCAAGATCTCCGTGGATCGCATCAGCAGCATGCGATCCACGGAGATCTTGGCATGATACAGCAAAATGATATTGTGAAGATCTCCGT
>DAIQPD010000272.1:0-4712 GCA_036787535.1 Chryseolinea sp. | reverse complement strand
CTCTTCTGCTTGCCCATTAAGTGCGTCAACAGGACCTCTCACCTTAGAAGATACAAAGGCCTATTTGACACAACGAAATATAAAAGCCGATAACGATGCACAAATGGAAGCATACTATAAAAAGTACAGTGTGCTAGCACAACTCAATGCAATAACGGATGAAAATAAAAAAGCTATTCGGTGGTATATCGATTGTGGCGATGATGATTTCTTGTTTGAAGGAAATTCGTTGGCCCATATTGCTATGCGCAAAAAAGAGATTCCACATGAGTTCAGAATTTATGATGGCGGGCATAGTTGGACCTATTGGCGCAAAGCGTTACCCACTGTGCTCAGTTTTATTTCAGATGCATTTCATCAATACTAGTTTTATTTTAACTAAACGGATTTATGCCAGCTTATGTCATAGTGGATGTAACCGTCCTGAATAAAGATGAATACGAAGGATACAAAAAATTAACGCCTCCCTCCATCGCTGCCTATGGAGGGAAGTTTATTGTGAGAGGTGGAGCAACCGAAAGCCTCGAAGGAGACTGGAATCCAGAACGCATTGTGATCCTGGAATTTGAAAACATGCAGCTCGCTAAGGAATGGTGGCGTTCAGAATTGTATGCACCCGCTAAAGAAATCCGTCAGCGAAATGCTAAAACAAAAATGATTCTCGTTGAGGGTATTAACTTTTAGGAGCCTACTTCTTCAGTAAATCTCTAATCTCTGTTAACAGAACAATATCAGCCGGAGGTGCAGCAGGCGGTGCCGGTGCAGCTTCCTCTTTCTTCTTAGCTGCATTAATTCCTTTGATGGCAAGGAAAATCACAAAAGCAATAATTAGAAAATCGACTACTGTTCCGAAAAAATTGCCCAACTTAATTCCTGGGCCAACTTCAATTGTTTTCCAATCTCCTCCGGGTATGAGCGGATTAACTACAGGCATGACAATATCAGCAACAAATGAACTTACAATCTTACCAAAAGCACCACCAATAATAACACCCACCGCGAGATCGATTACATTGCCACGCATGGCAAAAGCTTTGAATTCTTTAAGCATAATTTTAGGATTTAGGTTTTGTTAAAATTACAGTAAAACAGGTAACAACAAAACCCATAAGTTGTTATTCGCAATCATTTAATGCGAATTTATTTCTCCACAAACGGAATTATTTCTTCACAAAATTCAACGGATTCTTCAGCCCTGAAAAATCGGTGAGCTCAACACCCGCACTACCAATAAACATGTTGGCATTAATCTTAACCGGTATTCTATTCTTATCATCAGAAAACCATGCGGTGATGGAGTTCTCGCCATCAAATATTTTATTCTTAGGCATAACAGGTTTAAAGACCAATGTGTTTATCTTCCCGGATTTTATCTTGATTACTTCTTTTCCTTTGTAGACAATTTTGAATTTAAAAAACTCATCTTCAAAAAATCCTTTTACCGTTATGGTATCTCCAATCTTCGTCTTCGATAAATCCATTGCCCGTAAATACAAAAAGCCAGCAACCATATCGCGTACATGCTCAGGGGAATCGTAATATTTTGGTTCTTTTAACTTCCCGGTCTTCTTATCTAGAGTCTTTACTTCAATCTTCTTCTTCTCGTGAAAGAAGTTTGTCCATTCATCTTTTTTGTAATTACCTTCTCTGATTTTGCGATAGAATTGATGAGGTACCAATGCTGCAGTGTCAATGTAAGCACCCCATTGATCATCTACATCCGCTACCCAATCTACCATGCCCACCGTGCGGCCCGCAATATCTACCTTGAAACAAGGTCGATCATTCATTGTAAAATAATTCGGGTGAATTTTGACTGATCCCTTACCAACTGTGAAAAACCCGTATGTCATTTTAAAGTGGATTGTTTCTCCACGCCTGAAACTATCATTTTTAAAATAGGGATATACCTCGCTGTCTTGCGCAACAAAACCCGAAAGAGTAGCAACAATAAAAAGACTAAAAAATAACTTCTTCATACTGCGTTATGCCAAAGTTAATCAGAGATGATAAACCAAAGGTAATCGAATTGTGAAGTTCAAAACCGTGCCACGCTTTAGACACCCTCCTAATACAGACGGTTTAAACCGCTACATTATTTTCCCGCAAGGCATCATTCAACGAAGTTTTTTTGTCTGTGCTTTCCTTTCGTTGACCAATGATCAATGCGCAGGGTACCTGAAAATCGCCTGCAGGAAATTTTTTGGTGTATGAGCCTGGGATTACAACTGATCTTTCAGGCACATAGTTCTTGTACTCAACAGGCTGTGAACCCGTTACATCTATAATTTTCGAGCTCGCTGTTAACACAACATTCGCACCCAAAACAGCTTCCTTACCGACACGAACGCCTTCCACTACAATACATCGTGAACCAATAAAAGCATTGTCCTCTATAATTACAGGAGCGGCCTGCACAGGTTCAAGTACTCCACCAATTCCTACGCCACCACTCAAATGAACATTCTTTCCAATTTGCGCGCAGCTTCCGACAGTTGCCCAGGTGTCAACCATTGTGCCTTCATCTACATAGGCACCAATATTTACGTACGATGGCATCATAATGACACCCTTGCTTAAATAAGCACCATATCGAGCAATAGCATGAGGCACAACACGTACACCGAGTTCCTTATAGTTTCTCTTTAATTTAATCTTATCATGAAACTCAAATGGGCCAACTTCAATCGTCTCCATTTGTTGAATGGGGAAATACATAATCACCGCTTTCTTGATCCACTCGTTTACCTGCCAGCCATTTTGAATTGGTTCTGCCACGCGAAATTTACCCTGATCTAATTTTTCTACGACTTCGCGGATTACCTGTTGGTTTTCTGCTATCTGAAGAAGTGAACGGTCTTCCCAAATTCTTTCAATGAGTTGCTTCAATTCCATATCTTGTTTTTAAATGCGCCTGCAAGAAATAAAAAAAACGAGAATAGTCATCGCTTCCCTGCTTAAACCTGTGGATGACACTCGAATGTTTGAAAAATTAGGACAAACACTCTCCGAAGAAGCTGAAGTTCACATTATCGGATATCCCAGTCAATTAATCCCATATCATCCAAACATAACATTTCATTCCCTTCGTCCTTTTAATCGGCTAAGCCCCGGAAGATTAATAGCACCCTTTACCGTTCTTCGCCTGCTTATTAATAAGACACCCAACTTGTTCATTACCACTACGCACGAATTGTTGTGGATTGGTGTTTTATCAAAAATTTTCCTTTCCTGTCGTTTTATGTACGATGTTCAGGAAAACTATGGAAGGAATATTCTCTATACACCTGCCTTTCCGAAATTTATTCGACCCTTTATTGCTGCGTATGTACGTTGCAAAGAGTGGATCACCTCTCCTTTTGTAAATCACTTTCTGTTGGCGGAACGTGGATATGAAAAAGAATTACGTTTTTCAGGAAACAGAAAGATTGTAATCGAAAATAAAACAAAGAAGGTAGACACTATTGCAAAAAAGAAAAACGATGGACATATCAATTTGCTCTTTACAGGAACATTAGCTGAAACCACGGGTGTGTTTACAGCTATCGAAATTGCTCAACAATTGTATGGAGTAGATCCTTCCATCCGGTTAACGATCATCGGATATTGTTCACTTCAAGCTACACTGGAAAAAATCAGGAATACCATCCGCAATAAAAACTTCATCCAACTTATTGGTGGTGATCGATTGGTTCCGCATTCAGAAATAGTGAGTGCCATTCAATCGCATGATTTTGGTATTATCGCTTACGCGGAAAATCCTTCGATTGTTAATTCGATTCCGACAAAACTGTATGAATACCTTGGCTATCAATTACCTATTCTCATGATTGATTACCAACCGTGGATCGAGATGACGAAACCGTACCAAGCTGCAATACCTTTTAACATGTTGATTCTGAAACCAGATGAGGTATTGAGTCAAATGAAAACACAACCATTCTATAGTACAATTCCTCAAGATGTATTCTGGGATAGTGAAGCTGAAAAGTTGAAGAAGATTATAAATACACTCTAAATTTCTGAACGCTACTAGTAGCACGTCATTTTATTTTGCTCCAATAATTTCAATCTCTGTTCTGCGATTGATTTCGCGACCACCATCTTCATCATCATTGGAAACAATGGGGCGTTCTGATCCATATCCTTTCGCTGTGATACGGGTTTCATTAATACCTTTCCCAACAATATAATCCACCACCGACTTCGCGCGCTTCAACGACAGCGCTTTATTGGAAGCTACATTTCCCGTGTTATCGGTATGACCATTAATCTGCACCATTAGGTTTGGATTTGCCAACAAGAGCTCCAGAATTTTTTCAACCTCTGCAACAGATTGTGTTTTTAGTTCCGACTTCCCAACCTCGAAGAAAATATTCTTCAACACGACTTTAGAACCTACCTCTGCACGCGACATAATGATGTGCGTATCAATCTCCTGAAATTCGGCAAACTTGGGAAGATTAAAGTTGATAGAGTTAAAAAGGTATCCTGTTTTTTCTGTTGCCACTCCATAGTTTCCTCCGTGTGGAATCACCAATTCAAATTCTCCCGTTACCGGATCAGAACTGATTTTGGAAACTGTTTTATTCGTTTCATTATCAACCAACGAAATAGTTGCCGCAAGTGGCTTGGCATCTACTTCGTCAATTACCTTTCCGCGTAACACCGTCACCACCTTCTTAGCTCTAAGCGCTACAATGTTCGGATCA
>DAIQPD010000271.1:0-4728 GCA_036787535.1 Chryseolinea sp. | reverse complement strand
CCTTTACTTCGGGTACTTCAACATCAAAGGGTGTACTGGCAGGAAGTTGCAGTGCCTGCTTTAGCTGAAGAAGGGAAAGAGCCAAAGCATTCTCTTGCTGAATTACGGTAAGTTCATTTGTTGCAACCTGTGCATCTAGATTCAATTCATCCGATTTTGGTAATGCTCCAACATCAACCTGCTTCTTTGTTCTTTCATATTGTTTTTGTGTTGAACTCAGTTGAAATTTCGCATTTTCCAATTGCTCTTTATTAAACACTACAGTAATAAAAAGAGTAGCGATATTAACGCTCACATCATTCTTTGATTTCGCAAGATCCTCTTTTGACGCTTCGTAGGAACGCGCATTTTGTTTGAGGGTATTTTGAAGTCTGAAGCCATTAAACAGTGTAACCGAGCTATTTGCATTTGGATTCGTTGAACGAATTTCAGAAGTGGTAAAAAAGTTTGTAGTCGGATCAACAGAACGCCCCCAGTTAAATCCGTAATTGGCCGATGCATTTAAGGAAGGAAGCATTGCCATTTTCGCCTGGCGTAAATTAACCTCACTTGTCTCAACGTTATACGCACCTCTTTGCACCGTGAGGTTATTCTCCAATGCATATTCAATACATTGTCTTAATGACCATACGCCAGAAGGGGGTTGAGAAACAGTTTGCTGCGCTTGAACAGAAATGGTAATCAGCAACAGAATAATACAGAGTAATTTTGTTTTCATCATTTAATAATTCTATCTATCTATATCCGGAATGTATATTAATTCATTTACCCAGCTAAGACTCCTGATGTAGGCTAATGTTACATCCTTTAACCCGGAGTCCATTTCAAAAACAAGGCACGCTACATCATTTTTTCCTTTGCGGGAAACCGACATGGTGGCGATGTTACAATCGTCATGCGCCAGCACACTTGCCAAAAAAGCTACGCTTCCCTTTACGTCTTCTGCGGTAATGATTACCGTATGAAGGTTGGCTGTAAAATCTGCTTTGAAACCATTTACTTCAGCAATATTGATCATGCCACCTCCCCTGCTTTCACCAATTACTTCTAAGTTTTTTTCACCTTTCTTCAAAACCAGTTTAATGGTGTTGGGGTGAAGTGTTGAAGCATTGCCTACTGATTTAAAGGTGTAGGATAAGCCCTGGTCTTTTGCCAGATCAAGCGATTCTTTGATACGCTTGTCATCTGTTTTAAAATCCATCAAGCCAGCTACAATAGCCCGATCACTGCTGTGCCCCTCGTATGTTGAAGCAAAGGAGTTATAAAAAGTAATTTCCGCGTGATCCGGTATTCCACCGAGGAGCTTTACGGCTGCCCGTGCAATGCGTACTACACCTGCAGTGTGCGAACTGGATGGCCCTATCATTACAGGACCTATCATATCAAATACACTACTTTTTTCGGCCATAATTCACTAGCTGGGGGATAAGTCGGTGAACTTGCGGAATTGTTACAATAAAAGTTGAATAGGATACAAAATTATGAATAGTAAGTCATTAAAGGAGTTCCCGTTTCCAAGTTTCAAGTTACCAGTAACTTGAAACTTGGAACTTGAAACCAGTAACGTTTTTATAGTCTTCCTGTAACAAAACTAGGTCGATTAGGGTTATTTTTGCAGCAAATACTATTTTCTTGATCTCACAACTTGAAACCTTTAAGGCATACTGCAACAGTCTTGTTGAATACAGTCGCAGAAAAACAATTGAAGTAAAGATTGGTGATGTGGCCATGGGTGGAAATAATCCGATCCGGATCCAATCCATGACCACCATTGATACAATGGATACCGCAGGATCTATTGAGCAAACCATCCGGATGGTTGAAGCGGGTTGTGAATATGTACGCATCACCGCTCCTAGTATTAAAGAGGCACAGAACCTTGAAGAAATTAAGAAAGGTCTGAAGGTAAGAGGCTACCAGGTACCTCTTGTTGCCGATATACATTTTACTCCGAATGCCGCTGAACTCGCTGCGCGTCTTGTTGAAAAAGTGCGCATTAACCCGGGCAACTACGCTGATAAAAAAAGATTTGAAACGATTGATTATACCGAAGCATCCTATCAGGCAGAGCTTGATCGCATTCGCGCGAAATTTATTCCGCTGATAAAGATTTGCAAAGAGTATGGAACCGCCATGCGCATTGGAACCAATCATGGCTCGCTCTCCGATCGTATTATGAGTCGCTTTGGGGATAGTCCTTTGGGAATGGTTGAATCTGCGTTGGAGTTTCTCCGCATTTGTGAAGATGAACAGTATTATAATATTGTGTTGTCGATGAAGTCCAGCAATCCACAGGTAATGGTACAGGCATATCGGTTGCTTGTGCAAAAGCTGGATGCAGAAAATTTCAAACCGTATCCTTTGCATTTAGGCGTTACAGAAGCCGGTGATGGTGAAGATGGCCGAATAAAATCTTCAGTCGGTATCGGTACATTATTAGAAGACGGCTTAGGCGATACGATTCGTGTTTCGTTAACGGAAGAGCCCGAAGCGGAAGTACCTGTTGCGTTTGAACTTGCCAAACGTTATGACAAAAGATCGAACCATGCCGTCATTCTGACCATCAATCATTATCCGATTACTCCATTTGAATACAATAGAAGAAAATCGCGCGAAGTTATAAACGTGGGTGGAGAACATCATGTGCCCCGTGTCATCGCAGATTTCTCATCAAAGAAAAAAATCACAGCGGCTTCACTTTTTGCATTAGGATATCAATACTCTGTGCCCTTGGATAAGTGGAACATCAATGATATAGCGTGCGATTTTATTTTTCTCGGTGACCAAACGATTGACTTTGAAATACCGGGAACACTGGGATTGATTTTCAATCATCAAACCTGGCTGTCAGAAAAAACAAAAGATAGAAGTTATCCGGTATTGCAAGCTCAACAATACCTTACTGGAATTGAACAGTCCTCTATGCTAAATTTTGTTCAAGCTTCTTTGGCAGAGGTAAACAGTGAATTGATTACTAAACTAAAAGAAGATAAAACTTCTGTTCTTATTATTGCTACAAACAATGAACATGGAATGGCGGAGCAACGTAGGTTGTTTGTTGAGTTGATGAACAACGGATGTGATGTTCCGGTGATCATTCAACGCCAGTACAAAAATATATCAGCAGAGCAACTGCAACTTTATGCTGCAACCGATATGGGTGGATTGTTGGTAGATGGATTAGGTGATGGGATTTTTATCGCTGCAGAAAATTGTGCTTCCGATAAAATCATAAACGAAACCGCCTTCACCATTTTACAGGCAACAAGAACACGCATTTCGAAAACAGAATACATATCGTGCCCATCGTGTGGACGAACACTCTTTGATTTACAGGAAACAACTGCCAATATCCGTTTACGCACCAGCCATTTAAAAGGATTGAAGATTGGTATTATGGGGTGCATTGTAAATGGTCCGGGTGAAATGGCCGATGCTGATTACGGATATGTAGGTTCGGGACCTGGAAAAATAATTTTATACAAAGGCAAAGAGGTAGTGAGAAGAAATGTGCCCACTGCCAAAGCGGTGGATGAATTAATTGATTTAATTCGCGAGCATGGAGATTGGGTGGAAGCAAGTGAGGTTAATAAAAACTAACGCAATGGAAGAAAATAAAAGATCGTGGAAAGAATTTTTTAGTCTGGGTGAAGTAGGTGGTTATTTCTTCCGGAAAAAAGATCCGAATGCCAAACCTGATTTTACATTGCGTGCTATGCATGGCATAAACAAAATTTCTATCGTTGTGTTTTTATTAGGTGTGTTGTACCTCATTTTCAAATTGGTGATCAAGCCCAATCTTTAACGTGAACATCGAAAGCTTCAGAACATACTGCCTGAGCAAAAAGGGAGTAACAGAAGAATTTCCATTCGATGAAGAAACGTTGGTGCTAAAAGTGATGGGAAAAATGTTTGCCCTCACCGGCATAAATGGCTTTAGCAGCATCAACATGAAGTGCGATCCTGAACATGCAGTAGAACTTCGCGAGCAATATGCATCTGTTCAACCCGGCTATCACATGAATAAAAAACATTGGAATACGGTACTTATAGACGGCTCTATTCCCGACAAGCTTTTGCGCCAATGGATTGACGATTCGTATCAATTAGTAGTGGCCGGACTCACTAAAACTCAAAAATCAGCGCTAGAAACCATGTGATTTGATTATCAAATGGTTACAAATCCATAGTTTTCGTAAATTTTCTCCTTAAAATCTTTATTTTTGCTTGATTCACCCTATCCATGAAGAGGGCATTTTTTGCTTTTGTATGCTTTATCCTCCTCAGCGCGTGCACACAGCGTATGATTTGCCCTGCCTATCAAAGTGCTTTTATATACGATCAGGATGAGTTACGAAAGAAATTTAGCTACCTGAATGAGGACTCTACGCCCAAAGTATTTTACACCGCAAGCAAAACAAAATACCTTATTGCTGAACCGGTAAGTTACCGCAAAAAAATAAGGAGCATGAGCACGGTAGTGATGAAGGATGTGAATGTAAAACTTCCGGATTCGCTTCAAATTGGTAATGACGATATTATTGCTGGAGCAGAACTTGATCTCGCAGCGCGATCAGTTATCGATAGCATTTATATTGTTGATGTGCCTCAAGAACCTGATGGCGAAGTGGACGAAGAGCCGTATATGATTACGAAGGACAAAGAATTACGGCTTTTGAAATATGATTATCTCGATAGTTTGATTTACGATCCGAGTACAGGTAAGTA
>DAIQPD010000060.1:0-22772 GCA_036787535.1 Chryseolinea sp. | reverse complement strand
ATTTCAAAATTCCCTCGCGAACATGCCATTTTGAAATTCGACCGGCCTTCAATCCAATGAACAGACCCCAGACCATCGAGACTATTATTGCCGGTCGAATTTCAAAATGGCATGTTCGCGAGGGAATTTTTGTTAACAAGGGAGATACGATTATTACCATTACGGAAGTGAAAGAAAAATATTTTGATCCTCAGTTTTTAAAGCGAATGAGCGATCAGATCGATGCGAAGGCAGGAAGTTTGGCATCAAAAGAAAGTAAAGCGCGAGCCTTACAGCGACAAATTGCTGCATTGAGACAGGGTATGCAGAACAAAGTTGATCAGTCGCAAGCGAAGTTAGAGGCAGAACGAGTTCGCTTTAGCAATGCAGAAAATCAGTATCAGCGAAACAAAAAACTTTTTGAAGCCGGTAACATACCCCTCACCAAGTTTCAGGATATTGAATACAAGTATCAGGGAAGCAAGGCCGATCTTCAACAAGCCGAAATTGAATTAAGCCGGGTTGAGGCAGAATACCTGGATAAAATCAGCAAGACTGAATCCGAATTGAGTAGTACACGAGCTGATCTTTTTGATGGTGAAGGTGATCTGATAAAATACAGAAATGAATATGCAAACATGCAAATCCGAAATGAACAATATCAAATCCTCGCGCCACAATCGGGCACAGTAGTGAAGGCGATGAAAACGGGTGTTGGCGAAACCATAAAGGAGGGTGAAGCAGTATGTACTATTATGCCGGAAACATCCGACATAGCCGTTGAAATGTATATCAGAGCAATGGACGTTCCGTTGTTGAGCAAAGGAAGAGAAGTGCGTATTCAGTTTGATGGATGGCCAGCACTTCAGTTTTCAGGTTGGCCGAGCGTGAGTGTGGGTACCTTTGGCGGAAAAGTGGAAGTGATAGACTATGTTAACTCCAAACCCGGAGAATTTCGGATCTTAGTTGTGCCCGATAAAAATGATGAATCCTGGCCTAAACAATTGCGGGTTGGTTCTGGCACGAAGGGTTGGGCAATGTTGGATAATGTTCCGGTATGGTATGAACTCTGGCGACAGCTTAATGGATTCCCACCAAGCTTGTATGAGGAACCATTGGAAGATGTTCTAAATAAAAATGAAAGTGGTAAAGCTGGAAATAGCGAAGAACTAAAATGAGAAGGCAGTTAATCGGTTTTATTTTTACGACACTCTTTTCTACCGTTCTGCACGCGCAGGAACGTGATTCGATTTTTATATTACCCGATTCCGTTTTGCCTCTACCGATAGAAAATTTTTATTTTCTCATCACAGAGCATCATCCTGTAGCAAAACAAGCTGCCTTACTGAGTGAATTTGCACGACAGGAAATTCGACTGGCGCGTGGAGCTTTCGATCCAAAGCTTGAAGTGCAATGGCTTACAAAAGAATTTAGCGATACAGAGTACTACAATATTTTAAATGGATCACTGAAATTTCCAACCGTGTTCCCACTTGATCCAAAGGTTGGTATCGAGCGCAACTCCGGTACGTATCTCAACCCTGAGCGATACATTTCAAATGATTTTAACTACCAGCAATTTTATGCCGGAGTATCACTTCCACTGGGTCAGGGTTTAATAACCGATGAAAGGAGAACAGCCCTTCGACAGGCGCAATTACTCCGCGAGATGAATGAGGCAGAGCAAATAAAGCTCATCAATAAACTTTTGTTAGATGCAGCTAAAGATTACTGGCAATGGTATTTTGCTTATTACAATTTCCGCTTATTAAACCAAGGCGTAAACGTGGCCTCTGAAATATTTCGTAGAGTAAAGATAAATTATGAGTTGGGTGAAGCAGCACCAATTGACACCGTTCAGGCAAAAATCACATTGCAACAGCGCAGGGTTGAACAGCAGGAAGCACTGATCAATTTTTTAAATACAGGTGTTCAGCTATCTACCTATTTGTGGGATAGTTTAAATAATCCACTTGCATTGGCAGCGCGTTTCGCTCCTGTCCTGCAGCCTGAGCCGTGGGCAATGACACCCGATGCGTTGCAAGTCTTAGTTGACCAGGCACGTGAAAATCATCCGGACTTGCGAAAGATTAGTGTGAAGATTAATCAACTTGAAAATGAGCGAAAACTAGCCTCCGAATATTTAAAACCAAAACTTGATGTGAGTTATGTGATGCTTAACCAGCCCTTTGATCCGAGTTGGAATACATCCTTTGATCCCGGGGAAGATTATAAATTTGCTGTTGACTTTGCTTTTCCTATTTTTCTAAGAAAGGAAAGATCGAAGCTGGCGCAAACAAAATTGAAAATCGAGACCACAACGTTTGAACAAAATCTTACCGAGCGTCAGATCGTCAACCAGCTTCAGTCGTCTTACAATGAATTGGTGAACACAACTAACATTATTGCACAGCAGCGTGAAATGGTGACGAACTATGAAATACTCTTACGTGCAGAATTATTGAATTTAGAAAACGGAGAAAGCGATCTCTTTAAAATCAGCATTCAACAAGAGAAGCTCATTCAATCCAAATCAAAGTTGGTAAAGGTATTGTCTGAGTACGAAAAACAAAAAGCCCTGCTATATTGGGCAGCAGGGCTTCGAAATTTAAATGGAAACCAAGGGCAATAATAATTAACCCATTCTTGCCGCGATGCGAGTCCAGTCAACAACATTCCACCAATTCGCTACATATTCATTGCGCTTGTTTTGATATTTTAAATAGTAAGCATGTTCCCAAACATCAAGAGCAAGAAGGGGAGTGCCTTTCAACTCACTTAAGTCCATTAACGGGTTATCTTGATTAGGTGTAGAACCAATTTTTAATTTTCCATTCTCTACAATCAACCACGCCCAACCCGAACCAAAGCGCATCATCGCTGCTTGCGTAAATTGTTCTTTGAATTTATCAAACGATGTGAAGGCTCCGTTTATCGCATCGCCTACCTTGCCTGTTGGTGCAGCACTTCCGGGCTTCATACTCTCCCAAAAGAAATTGTGGTTCCAAACACCACCTCCGTTATTTCTTGCTTTGGCAGAAAGTTTGGAAACATTCGCAAAGAAATCTTTTTCACTGGCGAAATCGATCTTATCTGCTGCGATGGCTTCGTTCACATTTTTAACATAAGCAGCATGGTGTTTAGTGTAATGAATCTCCATAGTCATTGCATCTATACTTGGCTCTAATGCAGCATAAGCATAAGGTAATGCCACCTGTGAAAATTGTAAACCTGTTCCAGAACCTTCTGTTAATTCATTATTATTTCGTGAAGGATTAGCAAGAGAGGAGGCATTTGCAGCCTGCATGACGAGGGGCGTTCCAATAGTCGTTAATGCAGCCGCTTTAATGGCTTGCGAAACAAATTCTCTTCGAGTTGTTTTCATATTTTAAGTATTGATTTTTAAAGAAATATGTACTGATCAAGTCAATTATTATGCCGTAACGACCACATTTTGCTTGACCATTTTATATATATAAAGTTTCAAATTCGAGTACGAATTAAATGTAGGCAAAAATTTTTAGCTTGCAGTACACCATTCTTTTAACGGTATGAAGACCATACTTTACGATGAAATACCATCGCTTAACCTGGCCGACTTTTACAAAGGAGATGCCAATCAAAAGCAAAAATTTGTTGATACCCTTGGAGCAGCTTACACCAATATCGGGTTTGCTGCCATTCGCAATCATTTTTTAACAGATGACTTGCAGAACAGATTATACACTGCTATCAAAAGTTATTTCGCCCTTCCAGATGATGTAAAGAAAAAATATGAACTGACTGGTTTAGCTGGGCAGCGCGGTCACACGGGCAAGGGGAAGGAACATGCAAAAGGTAGAAATACGGGTGACTTAAAAGAATTTTATCACGTAGGGCAAGAGCTTTCGCCAACAGAATTAAAAAAGGAAGACTATCCTGAAAATGTTTGGCCAACAGAAGTACCTGACTTCAAACCGGTTGCTTCTGAAGTATACCGTGCTTTAGAAAAAACCGGATTGTACATGCTTCGCGCCATTGCACTTTATCTCGGGCTTGATGAGTATTATTTTGACGATAAAATTAAAAACGGCAACAGCATATTAAGACCCATCCATTATTTTCCAATCGAGTCACCCGACTCCGTTCCTGCTGATGCCGTTCGGGCAGCTGAGCATGGCGACATTAACCTGATTACCTTGTTGATGGGAGCTAGTGCTGATGGTTTACAAGTATTACGCAGAGACGGAAAGTGGATTCCAATAACAGCATTACCTGATCAATTGGTTGTCAATGTTGGTGATATGTTAGAGCGCTTCACTAATAAAAAATTAAAATCAACCATTCACCGAGTGGTCAATCCACCACGACACCTTATGAATACACCTCGTTACTCTGTTCCGTTTTTTATGCACCCTCGATCTGAGATGAACCTTGCTGCTTTGAGCAGTTGTGTTGATTCAGAGAATCCAAAACAGTGGGATGATATTACGGCCGGAGAATTTCTTGATCAACGTTTGCGCGAAATTGGTCTAAAAAAATAAAGCAAGCCAGTGATAATCGAACAGGTTCGCTTTTATATTTTTCTTCGCGATGTGTTTCTACTATCGCTTACCACATTTGGTGGACCACAAGCCCACTTGGCTCACTTTCAAAAAGTGTTGGTGAGCAAACGCAAATATCTTTCTGATGAAGACCTAATGGAAATCAACTCATTATGTCAAGTCATTCCCGGGCCAACATCAACACAAACTTTGACAGCAATTGGTTTTAAAATAGGTGGCCCGAATCTCGCCTACCTTACATTATTAGTGTGGGTTCTTCCTGCGGTTACACTAATGACATTGGCCGCTGTAATGATGTCGAGTATAGAACAAAATAATATCTCCATAGAATTCACACGATTCATTCAGCCCATGGCGGTTGGCTTTGTAAGCTATGGAGCATACAGTATTAGTCAAAAAACGATTTCGACAAAGACAGGGATTGTGCTGATGATTTTTGCAGGAGCTACATCCTATTTTTTCCAAACACCATTTATTTTTCCCGTCATTATACTGGGTTCGGGATTGATTACTGCTCTAAAGTATAAAGCTCAACCAAAGGAAGAGAACAAGAAAATCATTGTGCCGTGGTCTAATTTTTTATTGTGGGCCGGAGTTTTAATTTTTGCTGCTGTTGTGGGTGGCATTACAAAAGCCTTACCGGTAAAGGTATTTGAGAATTTTTATCGCAATGGTAGTTTGGTTTTTGGTGGCGGTCAGGTGTTGGCACCTTTGCTTTATACAGAATTTGTTGACGCGTCACCGGGTGATGATCGTATTACAAAAGTGACGGAGTTGAAAACAAAAATCAAAAAGAAATTTGGTCCTAAACTTTATCACGCCCCAATTTCAAATGATGAATTTCTAACCGGCTATGCAGTGGCACAAGCATTACCCGGTCCGGTGTTTTCATTCAGTTCTTACATTGGGGCATTGTCAATGCGAGGATATGGAAAAGGCAGTGCATTAATTGGCGGACTGATGGCTGCCGCAGGTATTTTTCTTCCTGGTACGTTCTTGATATTTTTTGTGATCCGATTTTGGGAAAGTTTAAAAAAGTACAGGGCTGTACGTGCTTCACTTGAGGGCATTACCGCAGCCAGTGCTGGTTTGGTTGCAGCATCTGCCATTATTTTATTTCAACCCCTCGATAATACCTTTATGAATTTTGCAGTAACCATACTTACCTTCTGTTTACTGGCCTTTACGAAATTACCTTCACCTTTTATTGTTGTCGGTGGATTGGCACTCGGATTTATTATTCACTGAGAATTTTTTCGATCTATCTGTTAAGAAGCGTTTGAAAATTCTTTCACGCTTTTATAATCAATTCCGAAATGAGATTGATCATAAATTGATTTTCCGTTTTCGATAATCAGTACTTGTGGCGACTCATGCTCAACATCAAACTTCTGTGCAATGGCATGTGATATATTGCGGAAGTTAAGTAGGTCAAGGTAATATGGCTTTAGCTTTCCTAATTCTTCTTCCTTCCAATTTCTCTCAAGCCGGTCAAGTGTTGTTCTACTAATAGAGCAGGAAGTACTGTGTTTAAAAATAAGTATTCGTTGATTAGTTGATTCTTCTACGATTTTTTCAATCTGACTCAACTCCTTTAGTGCTGTCCAATTCATAGTAAATTAATCATTCCACAATCCTTCTTCACGCTTGTCATACCTTGGCCGTTTACCTTTTTCTTTCAGGTTCTCTGGTTGTGTATCTTGCTTCTTAAATACTTTAGCCCACCACAATTTCACATTGGTAAGTAAATCTCTTTCATTGTCAACATTATTCTTATTGGTCTTCACAAAGGTAGCATCCGGATGCAAGCGCCTGTTCTTCTCAAACAAGTGGAATTTTTGCATTTTAATATTTCCCTGATAATCTGTAGATTTTCCAAATGCTTTTCCAGGCTCGCGTGTTTTCATTGCAGCGTCAGCACTACTTGGATTGTGAATATATCTCCATGTTCTCTTCACGCCACTGGCATACTCACTTGCCTTTACGGATGATTTAGATGGCTTCACACCCGGCATGCTACCTTCCACTGCATTTGGTTTTTTGCCGTACTCACGTTGCTTCACTCTCACTTGAAGTCCGTCAACCAGATAAGTAGATTTTGATGGCTTCTTTTTTAGTAATGATTCTTTCGCTGCGTTTTTATTTTGAACATAATCGCGCTCCTTCAATTTCACCTGGAGTCCATCAACAGAATAAGTCGATTTACTTGGATATTTTTTCTTCAGTGCAGCCTCTGCAGAATTGGGATTTTTCACATAATTCTTTTTGAACTTCCTCATTTTAATGAAGCCTGTAAATTCTTCACCTTGATCTTGCA
This sequence comes from Chryseolinea sp., assembly GCA_036787535.1. Lineage (GTDB taxonomy): Bacteria > Bacteroidota > Bacteroidia > Cytophagales > Cyclobacteriaceae > Chryseolinea. The sequence continues at coordinate 15,932 of DAIQPD010000060.1, read as the reverse complement.
AGGTGGGATTTTGTTCAAACAGTTTGGCATTACCTTGAAATTTCCCAGCCCGCTGTGCAGCCGGAGGTGGTGTACGTACGGGTAATGGTTTTTCTTTATTGTTCCACAATCTTCCACTTACACTTCCTCCTCCTTTTACCGGCCTTGTTGCTTTTTTATATCCGGTAAAGCCTTCACCCTGATCTCTCATACTAGGAGTAGATCTACCCAGAACTTTTATAGATCCTTGGTAATTTCCTGCACGTGCAGCACTTGGCTTGGGTGTACGCACAGGTAATGATGATCCTTTGTTATTCCACGATCGCCCGCTTGCACTTCCACCACCCCCCACCACAGGCTTCCTTGCTTTTTTATATCCGGTAAAGCCTTCGCCCTGATCTCTCATTCCTGGGGTAGATCTGCCCAGAACTTTTAATGATCCTTGATACGTTCCGGCACGTGCGGCTCCTGATTTAGGAGTGCGGACTGGTAATGCAGATCCCTTATTGTTCCATGAACGTCCGCTCACACTTCCGCCACCTATTAAAGGCCGCTTTGTTTTTTTATAACCCGCAAATCCTTCACCTTGATTGTAGAATCGTTTAGTAGATTTTCCAAAAATTTTTATCGATCCCTGATAGGTTCCTGCTCTTGCTGCGCCAGCACCTGGCGTGCGCACAGGTAATGGACTTTTACCAGTTCTTGTTTCTCCAGGCCGAGTGGCAGATCGATTGCCGGCATTCGGTGGCATAGAACCACTGTATTTTCTATCTCTACCTTGTGGTTTGCGGTTTGCTCCGAAAATGGGGCGTCCTTCTACCCGTGGCTTACTTGAATAATTTCTTCCTCTTATTTTATTGCCAGAAATATTTCCTTTCCATGCGCGCTGTCTGCTTTGCGAAATAGATTGGTGTGAACCAGCTGCTTTCCCATGATACGGCTTATCACCAACTCGTTTACGGCCATAATAAGGTTTGAATGTAGGTGTAGCTATTTTGGGTTTGGGGGTTTCGAAATTTTTAGTTCGGAGCCTGCGACCTGAAATATCTTTTATGTGTGCTTTTTCTTTCTTTGGTTTTGGGCGAGGAAAGTTTGCGTAGACGTTTATGCTTTTTCGTGCAATAAATGCGTGAGAAGCTGACCGAGGTATAACGACTTGTTTTCTTTTCCCTGAACCAGAATTAGATGGTCCTCCTTGTAATTTTTCCAACCGTTTTAAAGTAGATCGATTTGAAGTGACTTTCGGTTCTTTGTTCTTTGGCTTTCGCGAAGGATTGCTTGAATAGCGGCCATATTGCGGATAAACATTTCTGACCTTTTCATTTGATCTTGGGGCTCTTATTCTCCTGCCGGTTATATCTCCCCTCCACGCTTTTTGTTTGTCGCTCTTGGACCGATAATTCACACCTCTGCCACTTTGAGAATAGACTTTTTGAGGCTTGGACGAAGGTACCTTTCGGGCAGAGTTAGCCTGCGATCCCGCCCTTCCTTGCACGCGCTTATACGATGAAGCATTTGATTTTTGCTTTTTCTTTTTTGTCGGAATCCGGAAGCGACTTTCATTTTTGGGCTTGCTGCCGCTTTTTACTTCAGCTCCTTTAGTGTTTTGAGCATAGCCAACTTGCGACACCAGAAGAAAAAGCATGGCCATGCCAAGCAATTTCCAGGCTTTAAAAAAATAAGGAGCAATATTTTCCTTCAGTGCCTTCAAAAAAAGGTAATAGTTGGCTAAGGTAGCTAAAATTTCAGCAATTGCTCAAGCGATGCTTTAAGTCGCACTTTGGGTAGGAAGTTTTGCTCCAACGTTGGGGCGAAAGGTATGGCGGTGTCTAAACTGGCAACCCGTAGAACCGGAGCATCCAAATCCTGAAAACAGTGTTCATTGATCCAGGCGCTGATCTCTGCACCAATTCCTCCAGTTAAGGTATCTTCATGGAGAATCAATACACGATTGGTCTTCTTTACGGTTGCTGCAACTGCTTCTTTATCCCATGGAAGCAGAGTGCGCAGGTCAAGAATATCAACTTTTACATTACCAAATTCTTGCATGACTTCTATTGCCCAATGAACTCCCATGCCATAGGTAATGATAGACAGATCATCGCCTTCTGCAACCAGTTTTGCTTTGCCTATTTCAATCGTGTAGTAATCATCCGGAATTGATTCTTTAATGGATCGATACAAAACTTTGTGTTCGAAATACAAAATCGGGTTAGGGTCTTCGATGGAGGCATTCAACAAACCTTTAGCATCGTAAGGGTTGGAGGGATAAACAATTTTCAATCCCGGTGTGTGAAAAAACCATGCTTCGTTGCTTTGAGAATGAAACGGTCCGGCAGCAGTACCCGCACCTGTTGGCATGCGCACCACTACATCGGCTTGTTGTCCCCATCGCCAATGTGATTTTGCAAGGTTGTTAATAATTTGATTGAATCCTTCCGAAACAAAATCAGCAAATTGCATTTCGACCATGGCCTTCATTCCTTTTATAGAAAGTCCTAAGCCTGCTCCAACAATGGCCGATTCACAAATGGGCGTATTGCGCACTCTTCCCTTCCCAAATTTTTCTACGAAGCCATCCGTGATTTTAAATACGCCTCCGTATTCTGCAATGTCTTGTCCCATCAAAACAAGGTTGTCATACCTTTCCATACTTTGATATAATCCATCGCGAATAGCATCGATGAATCTTTTCTCAGAATTTTTTTCGCTTGCTGGTGAAACAACTGCTTGCTTAAAAGGAGCAAGCATATCGTTCATCTCAATTGCGGTATCGGCTGTTGGATGCGTTTCTTCAAAAGCAACGGCCAAACCGGTTTCAATTTCTTTTTTGATATTCTTCCGAACACCATCAATAAATTTTTGATCAGCAATACCTTCCGCGATTAAAAACTTTTCAAAATTCTCAACCGGATCTTTCTGTGCCCACATCTCCATCAATTCCTTTGGCACATACTTCGTTCCGGAAGCTTCTTCATGTCCTCGCATTCGAAACGTTAAACATTCTAACAAAACTGGTTTAGGGTTTCCGCGCATTTTTTCTGCGATCGATCGAACTGTATCATACACTTCCAGAATATTATTTCCATCAACCTGAACACCCTCGATTCCATACCCAATGGCTTTATCAATAAATTGTTTGCAACGAAATTGTTCGGAACTTGGAGTAGATAAACCATAGCCATTGTTTTCAATAATGAAGATGACAGGTAAATCCCAAACGGCAGCAACATTTATCGCTTCATGGAAATCACCCTCACTCGTTCCGCCATCGCCATTAAACACAGCGGTAACTTTTCTCTCGCCTTTTAATTTACTGGCCAATGCAATTCCATCGGCCACTCCATTTTGCGGACCTAGATGCGAAATCATTCCAACAATGTGATGATCATTCGTTCCAAAATGGAAAGAGCGATCGCGTCCTTTAGTGTACCCCATCATCGTGCCTTGCCACTGTGCAAAGAGTCGATCAAAAGGCATATCACGCCCTGTAAATACACCGAGGTTGCGGTGCATAGGTAATATGTATTCGTCTTTTTCTAAAGCTTGTGTTACACCGACTGCGATAGCCTCTTGCCCAATGCCGCTAAACCATTTGCTGATTTTATTTTGACGGAGAAGAATGAGCATCTTCTCTTCGATCATGCGTGGAAGAAGCAGAGATTTATACAGGCTTTTCAGTGTCTCTTCTGAATACTGTTTTCGTTTGAATATCATACGCTGGTAAAATGGCTGTAAAGTTAATGGAGTTTTTCAACCTCAATGTGTTTTTATAAACCTTTGAAATCAGGGGAAAAAAGTTTAACATTCTTTAAAATAATTGTGCAGCCCATGCGCTTAATATTTATTGTTTTCGTTTTGTTTAATGCTGCCATGCTCTCCGCACAAGAGTATCGGTTTGGGCTTTATAGGGTTGAACAAGGCTTGCCGAGCGATGTTATAAAAGCGGTAGCACAAGATTCTCTTGGTTTTTTATGGATTGCCACGGATGATGGGCTTGTAAAATATGACGGTCTTCACTTTACTACATATAAGGGTGCCTTGCGAAGTCAGTATGCAAAAAACTTTTTGCGTACACGCGATGGCCGCTTGCTCATGGCAGGAGATCTTGATTTAATTGAAATCCAAAACCAAGTGGATACAGTTGTGTTCAAACCCATACTTCGTGGTGCACGCTCAATAACAGACTCTACCATATCATATCCAAAATCAATTTTTGAAGATCGTGCCGGAGCGATTTGGTTGGATGAACCCCATGCCGTAGTTCGGTATGATGGGAAATCAATCAAGCGGTTTGATTTTGGAATCGAGAACCGATCGCCTGTTTTTATTCGCGCATTTAATTTCATCGAAGATGAACAGGGCACACTGTACATCATTTCGTTTACAGGAAAGGTTTTGAGATTTGATAAAGAGACCGATCAGTTTGTGTTGCTCTCAAAAAACCTTCCGCGCAATTGTAGTCATGTTTTATTTAATCAAGGTAAGTTGTGGATTGCGGCTGGCGATGGATTATATCAGGCTGAAATTATCAACAATGAGGTTACAAATGTGAAAATGGTGTTGAAAGTTACCAATGCATCCTATCTCATGTTTGCTCCTGATTCTTCCCTGTGGTTAAGTACCTATGGCGAAGAACTTTTTAGATTAGAAGCCAATGGGTCAGCATGGAAAATTAAACAACTCAACTATCCGTTCAATGGAATTAACTCAAGTTATCTGAGCAAGGAAGGTGATCTTTGGGCGGCTACAGATAAAGGGATTGTGCTGGTGCAAAAGAATTTGTTTGTGTTGGCAGATGACTTTTCACAAGCCAAGTTTATTGAGGCTATTGCAGAAGACAAACAAAATCATGGTATGTATTATTGTAATAAAGAAACACTCGTAAAGATTTTGCCAAATGCATCTGACGAATGGGATCGAAAAATTTTGTATTACAATCACGAAGAATATTTTCAGAGTATGCAGGCTTCGAAGAATGGCCTGTGGGTTTCGAACGTTTCATCCATCATGCTTTTTAAGGACGATAAAATTGCCAGCCGATTTGAATTTTCGAATGAAGGAGAGTTTGTGCACGATATCTATCTCGATTCTCATGAAAACCTTTGGGGGTCTCAAGCGGGGAATGCAAATGTTCTGATGATTACAGACGCGCTGGAAGTGAAAAGATATAAGATGCCGACTAGTCATCAAAACGTAATTAATGTTGTGCGGGAGGGGAAGCGCGGAATATATGCAGCAGCCAGCGGAGCCGATCGCTATTTATTTTTTAAGGAGAACAACTCCACCGAGTTTATCAATATTAGTCTTCCTGTGAATTTTGAGGTGCAGGGTGATTTTAATATTCATGATATGACGCCATTGGGAAATGATATGTGGCTGGCATCTACAGAAGGTCTTTTAAAATTCGATCATGAAAAAATTGAACGTGTCGATTTGGGTGAAGTGTTCACTCATCTTGGCGTTAGTTCGATTGAATTGCTCGATGAAGAGAATGTTTTATTTTCAAACTCACACGGACTGTTCCGATATAACATTGTGTCAAAAGAATTTTGGATGTACGATGAAAACTCAGGATTACCATCTAATACTATAACCGCTCACGGTATTTTTGTAGATCATCAAAAACACATCTGGCTTGGAACTTCATTTGGCATTGCAAAAGAAGCAGAGCATATCATTCACGACAAACCTACGGCTAAACCGTATTGTATCGGAGCTCAGGCAAATGGAAATCGCATACGATACATGGATGGAGTGAATGCCGAATATGGCGCCTACCTTAATTTTCGCTTCTCTGCTATTACCTTTCCTGAAAACAAAATCAATATGCAATGGCGAATCAATAATGATTCAACGTGGCATACCTTAGACAATAATGAAATTAGTTTTACCAATCTGGCCTCTGGTGTTCACCAGGTCTTTGTGCGGGCAAAGAAAAATACGGGTCTGGGGTGGAGCGACACTACGATCCTCAATATCATTATTGGGAAACCGTATTGGCAGCAGGCTTCCTTTATTTTTTTAGTTGTAATAGGAGTGCTTGCAATAGCCTGGTTATCTTTCATTATCACCTCGCGCATGTTGAATAAACGGAGAGATTACCTTCAAAATTTGATTGATGAACGCACGAAAGATTTACAACAGACGAATGAGGAATTAATACAGCGCAACAACGAACTCGATCGCTTTGTCTATAGTGCATCGCACGATTTGAGTGCCCCGTTAAAATCTGTTTTGGGTCTGATTACGGTATCGCGGATGGAGAACCCGGGAGAACAGCAATCGAAGTACCTTAACATGATAGAACGTAGTGTTCTTAAACTTGAAGAGTTTATTCGGGATGTTGTCAGCTATTCACGTAACACTCGGATGGAAGTGAAGTATGAGTCAGTTGATTTTATCAGCTTTATAAAAGGTCAGCTTAATGATCATCAGTATGCGCCAAATTTTTCCAAAATAAACTTTGAGATTGAAGATAAAACAAAACAACCCTTTATAACGGATGTCATGCGACTTAAAATTGTGCTGAACAATTTAATATCCAATGCCATTAAGTTTCATCAGTATAATGGAAGAGAAAATCCATTTGTAAAAATTAGTCTTGATTGGCAAAGTCAGAATTATGTTATTTTGGTTGAGGATAATGGGAGAGGTATTGAGAGTTCCCATCTCGAACACATCTTCGACATGTTTTATCGCGCAACCGATCAGGCACAAGGATCAGGTCTTGGACTTTATATATTAAAAGAGGCGGTGTTGAAAATGAAAGGTACCGTGAATGTCCAATCTGCCATTGACAAAGGCACCATGTTTACAATTGTATTGCCTGTACCAGTACATCTTGCCTAACAACCACAATCTTTTCTAAACAAAATCCAAAAAGTCAATTACTTTTGAACTCCTATGATCGACTTCAGTGAATTTAAATTAGAAAACGGCTTGCGCGTAATTGTGCACGAAGACCCCACCGTGCAAATTGCCGTGATGAATATCTTGTATGATGTTGGTTCACGCGATGAAACGGAAGACAAAACTGGCTTTGCGCACCTTTTCGAGCATTTGATGTTCGGAGGTTCGGTCAATGTTTCAAACTACGATGAGCCTTTGCAAATCGTGGGTGGTGAGAATAATGCATTCACGAACACCGATATTACCAATTATTACCTTACCGTTCCGGCTGCTAATATTGAAACCGGTTTTTGGTTAGAGAGTGATCGGATGTTAAGCTTGTCATTCGATCCAAATGTGTTAGAAGTACAACGCAAAGTTGTTATTGAAGAGTTTAAACAGCGCTACCTGAATCAACCTTACGGTGATGTCTGGTTGAAGCTTCGTCCACTTGCCTATCATTTGCATCCTTATAAATGGGCAACGATAGGAAAAGAAATCAGTCACATAGAAAATGCCACAATGGATGATGTAAAGAATTTTTTCTTTCAGCATTATATACCAAACAATGCTGTCTTAGTAGTGGCAGGAAATGTAACCGTAGAACAAGTAAAAAAACTTTCGGAGAAATGGTTTGGACCTATTCCTGCCGGAAAAAAATCAGAGCGTCAACTGCAAGCCGAACCACAACAAAGGGAAAAGAAATTTCTTGAAGTGAAAGCAAAAGTTCCAGCCGATGCGTTTTATAAATCATGGCACATGCCAGGACGGTTTCATGAAGATTATTATGCCATTGATCTATTGAGTGACATATTAAGCAGAGGACAATCCAGCAGACTGTATCAAGAGCTGGTAAAAGAACAAGAATTATTTACATCGATCTCTTCGTTTGCGATGGGTACTCTTGATCCGGGTTTATTTGTGGTAAGTGGACGAGTGAAGCAAGGTATTGACTTGGATACGGCTGAAGAAGCCGTGAGTAAGATTCTGAACGGCATCGTTACAGAAGGTGTTCATGAGGAAGAATTGCAAAAGGTAAAAAATCAGGCAGAGTCGAGCATGGAGTTCGAACAAATAGAAGTGATTAACAGAGCAATGAATCTTGCGTTCGCTTCACTTTCAGGGAATGTTAATCTTGTAAATGAAGAAGGTGGTAAACTCAACAAGGTTTCAACAAATGATATTAAAAGAGTAGCCCGGAATATATTGAAAGAGGAAAATTCGAGTGTAATGTTTTACAAGGCACAAGGGTAGTTGATCGTTGTTGGCTGCGATAAGAGTATTCCCCTAACAACTAATACCTATCCACGATTAACCATAAACGATTAACAGATAACAACAAACCAATGAAAATACGAGTAGGCATGGGTTTCGATGTTCACGAGCTGGAAGAGGAAAAAAATTTTTACCTCGGGGGCATTCAACTTACTGAAGCAATGAAAGGTGCTGTGGGTCACTCTGACGCAGACGTGTTGATTCATGCGCTTTGCGATGCACTGCTTGGTGCAGCAAACTTGCGCGACATTGGTTTTCATTTTGCCAATACTGACAATCGCTGGAAAGGTATGGACAGCAAATTCTTTTTGAAGGAAGTAACGCGCATGATCGAAGAGAAGGGTTGGAAGATTGGCAATGTAGATTGTACGATCTGTCTGGAAAAACCAAAAATAAATCCACACATCGATGCGATGAGGAATGTATTGGCTCCACTGATGAACATCTCAGAAGATGATGTTTCAATTAAAGCCACTACCAACGAAAAGCTTGGATACGTTGGACGCGAAGAAGGCGTTTGTGCTTATGCGGTGGCATTGATACAAAAGGATTAATGTCATCTGTCAAAATCATCACCACTTCAGATGGTTCTCATTCGTTGTTCAATGAAGAGCTTAATGAAACATATCATTCTGTTCATGGTGCAGTTCAGGAATCAAATCATGTTTTTATACAAAGTGGACTACATTATTTTATTGACGCATTCAAACCAAAAACAATTTTCATTTTAGAAATTGGTTTCGGTACTGGTTTAAATGCATTGCTTACAATTAAAGCAGCTCAACAATTACCTTCCTTAACTTTCAACTACACAACATTAGAAGCTTTCCCGTTAGATGAAGAAGTTTGGTCACAACTAAACTATGCTGATGATCTTAAATTAAAAGATGAGTTTCATTCGCTCCATAGCGTTTTGTGGGAAGTTGATAATCGTATTCTTCCTAACTTTCAATTTCAGAAACAACACATCAAACTTCAGGAGGTAATTTTTAGACCTTCTTCTTTTGATATTATTTTCTTTGATGCTTTTGCTCCAAATAAACAACCTGAACTTTGGGAGATTGATGCATTGAAAAAAGTGACAGAGGCACTCAATACAAATGGTGTCTTCGTTACCTATTGTGCAAAAGGTCAACTGAAGCGCGATCTCAAAAGTCTGGGTCTTATAGTGCAAACTATTCCTGGTCCCCCCGGAAAAAAAGAAATGGTGCGCGCCATTAAATCATTTTTGGGCTAAGCTCAATGGTCAATAACGATTAGCTAACAACTGTTAAAAGCTTCAATCGTTTTCATTCAGTTTCCAATTTTTCAAAATCAGAAACACTGCAAACGTTATCACTGCACGGATTTTAAATACTTCTGAATTATTTCTAAAAATATTCGAAATATTCTGTGCATGTACCTGTTTCCCAAAATTTTCTACCGTTAGTTTGTTATCTTCGAAGATTAATTTGGCCAACATATCACCCTTGGAGAAGCAATTGAATCGCTGAAAAGAAAGAGATGAAAGAGATAGAAACTACAACCGACAAAAGTTTATACACACCCGAGTTAGAGCACGATGCTTGCGGCACGGGTTTCATTGCCAATATAAACGGAACAAAAACCAATCAGGTATTGCGCGATGCATTATCGATGTTGGAGAACATGGAGCATCGTGGTGGTTGTGGAAGCAGCCCAAAAACAGGTGATGGTGCAGGGATACTTATTCAAATTCCTCATGAATTTTTTGCAGAAGAAAGTTCGCGCCTCGGCTTTGAACTTCCTGCGCCAGGTAAGTACGGTGTTGGTATGGTATTTTTCCCACGCGACAAAAAAGTTTTAAAAGCGTGTAAAGATGCTTTGATAAAAAATATTAAAGAGATTGGATTCGAATTAATAGGTTTTCGCAGTGTACCTGTGGATCACAGTGTTCCGGGCCCTGGTGCAGAAGAAGTAGAGCCGGTTATTGAACAGGTATTTGTAAAGATTAAAGATGATGCGTTTGATATTGAAGCCATCGAACGCAAATTATTCTTGCTGCGTAATTACACTTCTCATTCTATTGCACGCGATGTAAAGGGCAACAATAAAGAATTTTACATCACCAGTTTCTCTGCGCGCACCATTATCTACAAAGGACAATTGCGTACGGAACAAGTGCGTAGGTATTTCTTTGACCTTCAGGATCCGAGAGTAAGAACAGCGCTCGCTTTAATTCACTCGCGCTTTTCAACCAATACCTTTCCGAATTGGAGATTGGCTCAACCGTTCCGCTTCATTGCGCACAACGGTGAAATCAATACCATCCGTGGAAACGTGAATAAAATGAAATCGAAAGAGGCTTTGTTCAAATCAACGTTGTTCTCGGATGACGAAATAAAAAAATTATTACCCATTACAAGTCCGGATGGTTCTGACTCCGCGAATCTGGATGCATTAGTTGAAATGCTTGTGTTGTCTGGCAGACCAATCCAGCATGTTATGATGATGTTGGTACCTGAAGCATGGCAGGATAACAAATTGATGGATCCACATCGCAAAGCATTTTATAAATATCATGCTTCTATGATGGAACCTTGGGATGGACCAGCAGCTTTGGTTTTCACCGATGGTATTCGTATTGGCGCAACATTAGATCGCAACGGTCTTCGTCCGCTTCGTTATTGCATAACCCGATCAGGTAGAGTGGTTATGGCATCAGAAGCAGGAGCACTTCCTGTTGATCCAAAAGATATTTTAGAGAAAGGCCGCATCACGCCAGGAAAAATGATGTTGGTTGATCTGGATCAAGGTAAGGTATTAGATGATGAAAAAGTTAAGCGCGCGATCTATGAAGGTAAGCCGTATTACAATTGGATCATTCAAAACCGTTTGAAGTTACGCCTTGAACCCGAGCAAGATTGGCAGGAAGATGATTATGATGACAAGTCATTATTGCAAAGACAACAAGTGTATGGCTATTCAACAGAAGATGTAAAAATATTGTTGACACCCATGGCCGAGAAAGGGTACGAAGCCATTGGATCAATGGGTGACGACACTCCCATTGCTGTGCTGTCAAAAGAAAGCAGACATATTTCAAATTATTTCAAACAACATTTTGCACAAGTAAGTAACCCACCGATTGATCCGATTCGTGAGCGATTGGTGATGTCGCTCTTCACGCGCATTGGTGTGAGTTTAAATGTTCTGGAAGAAACTCCAGAGCATACCAATCAAATACACATATCACAACCTGTACTTCTAACTCCCGATGTTGAAAAATTAAAGCATTTGCCGGAACATGGTTTTGAATATGCAGTAATTCGTTCAGTGTTCCTGGCTGATGGAAAACCAGGAAGGTTGGAAGAAAGCATTAACCGTATTTGTCAGGAAGCTGAGAAAGCCGTTCGTGCAGGAAAGAAAATCATTGTTATTTCTGATAAAAAAATAAGTGAGGAGTATGCACCGATTCCATCGATGCTTGCCACGGGTGCTGTGCACCATTATTTAGTAGAGAAAAGAATCCGTACACAGGCAGGTTTGTTGGTAGAAGCAGGAGATGTTTGGGAAGTTCATCACTTCGCTACCATTATTGGATATGGTGCCAGTGCCGTAAATCCCTATATGGCGTTAGAAACAATTCACTCCCTCAACAAAGAAGGAATGTTTCACAAACCAATGACCGATGATGAAGCTTTTGCCAATTATCAAAAGGCAATAGGTAATGGTTTGCTGAAGGTAATGTCGAAAATGGGTATCAGTACGTTACAGTCGTATCAGTCTTCACAGATTTTTGAAGCATTAGGATTGAGTAGTGAAGTGGTTGATCGATGCTTCCGCGGAACAATCAGTCGTATTGAAGGACTATCCTTTGATGATCTTGCACAAGAAGTTTTAGTGCGCCATGATCTGGCCTATAAGAAAGAGAGCAAGGAGCTTCAGGTTGGTGGAATTTATCAGTGGAAGCGCAGAGGTGAGAAACACATGTTTAGTCCGGAGACCATTCATTTGCTTCAGTACTCAACCAAATCGAATAACCTAAGTCTTTACAAAAAATATGCCCAACGAATCAATGATCAAACAAAAGAATCATTGACCATCCGTGGCTTGCTGGAATTCAAGAAACGAATTTCTGTTCCGATTGAAGAAGTAGAACCGGTTGAAGAAATTTTCAAGCGCTTTGCAACAGGTGCCATGTCATTTGGATCCATCTCGCATGAAGCGCACAGTACTTTAGCCATTGCCATGAATCGCATTGGTGGAAAGAGTAACAGTGGTGAAGGTGGCGAAGATGAAATTCGATTTGATAAAAAAGCAAATGGTGACTGGGAGCGTTCAGCAATTAAGCAAGTAGCATCAGGAAGATTTGGTGTTACAAGTTATTATCTCGCCAACGCAGATGAATTGCAAATTAAAATGGCCCAAGGTGCAAAGCCTGGCGAAGGTGGACAGTTACCTGGTGATAAAGTAGATGATTGGATCGGACGCGTGCGTCATGCCACACCCGGAGTAGGATTAATTTCACCACCACCTCATCATGATATTTATTCAATTGAGGATTTGGCTCAACTTATTTTTGATTTAAAGAACGCGAACCGCGCAGCACGTATTAATGTGAAGCTGGTTTCGCAAGCAGGAGTAGGTACTGTGGCAGCAGGGGTGGCAAAGGCGAAAGCAGATGCGATTTTGATTTCGGGTGCTGATGGAGGGACGGGGGCATCACCGCTTAGCTCATTGCGTCATGCAGGATTGCCTTGGGAACTTGGCCTCGCGGAAGCACATCAAACACTGGTAAAAAATAATTTAAGAAGTCGCGTTACGCTTCAAACGGATGGGCAAATTAGAACCGGAAGAGATATTGCGATCGCTACCTTATTAGGAGCTGAAGAATGGGGAGTTGCAACGGCAGCCCTTGTGGTGGAAGGTTGTATCATGATGCGCAAGTGTCATTTAAATACTTGTCCGGTTGGGATTGCCACGCAAGATTCAGAATTACGCAAATTGTTTACTGGTGATCCTGATCATGTGGTAAACTTCTTCACTTTCCTTGCACACGATCTGCGAGAAGTAATGGCAGAACTAGGGTTCCGAACTATTAATGAAATGGTTGGCCGCGCAGATGTATTGCGCGTTCGTCAGGATATTGATCATTGGAAAGTAAAGAAATTAGATCTTTCACCGATTCTACACTTTGAACCGGTTCGCGAACACGTAGGACTCTACAAACAAATCGAACAAGATTTTGAATTAGAGAAAGTACTCGATTGGAAATTGGTTGAATCGGCCAGACCTGCATTAGATGAATGCGAACCTGTAAATGCCAAGTTCATCATTCGCAACACCGATCGATCGACAGGGGCACTACTCTCCAATGAGATTTCGAAAAAATACAAGGCTGCAGGATTACCTGAAGACACAATTCATTTTCAATTTAAAGGATCAGCAGGCCAAAGCTTTGCGGCCTTTGTTGCCCCTGGCGTAACCTTCGAACTGGAAGGTGAAGCGAATGATTATTTCTGTAAAGGACTATCAGGAGGAAAGCTGATTGTGTATCCTGACAAGGAGTCAAGCTTTAAACCGGAGGATAATATCATAATAGGTAACGTAGCATTTTATGGTGCGACATCTGGCGAAGCGTTTATTCGTGGACAAGCTGGTGAGCGTTTCTGTGTACGCAACTCTGGAGTGAAGGCCGTTGTTGAAGGTGTTGGAGATCACGCCTGCGAGTACATGACCGGTGGGCGTGTTGTAATCTTAGGGAAGACAGGTAGAAACTTCGCGGCAGGTATGAGCGGAGGTATCGCCTATGTATTCGATCCGGAGCATGCACTTGAAAAACTTTGTAACAAAGACATGGTTGAGCTTGAGTCGATGGAAGATGAAGACAAGGCTGAAGTGAAATCCATGATTGAAAAACATTTCAAATACACCGGTAGCGATCCTGCTGAGTGGGTGCTGGAAAATTGGGAAATAGCCGTTGATCTTTTTGTTAAGGTAATGCCGAAAGATTACAAAGCAGTATTGGCAAAAAAGAAAATCAAGGCACCACAACCTGCTGTAGCCAACAGTGCAGTGGCAAAATAATTCAACAAATACAATCAGAAAAGAAATACAGAATGGGACAGGTAGACGGATTTATGAAGTTCAATCGCGAGATGCCAAAGAGCCGCGATCCAAAAGAGCGTCTTAAAGATTACAAGGAGGTCTATACTCCGATGGATAAAGAAAAATTGAACAATCAGGCAGCACGCTGTATGGATTGTGGTGTTCCGTTTTGCCACAACGGCTGTCCCCTTGGCAACAACATTCCTGATTTTAATGATGCGGTTTACGAAGGTAAGTGGGAAGAGGCTATTAAAATATTGAGCAGCACAAACAACTTTCCCGAGTTCACTGGAAGAATTTGCCCTGCACCTTGTGAGGCAAGTTGTGTGCTTGGCATCAATAACAAACCAGTTACGATTGAGTATATCGAAAAGACAATTGCAGAACATGCCTATGAGAAAGGCTATATAAAAGCAAATCCGCCTAAAAACAGAACAGGTAAACGCGTTGCCATTGTCGGATCAGGGCCCGCAGGGTTAGCTGCTGCAGCACAACTTAATAAAGCTGGGCACTGGGTAACCGTTTTTGAACGCAGCGATAGGATAGGAGGATTGTTACGCTATGGCATTCCTGATTTTAAATTAGAGAAGAAAGTACTCGACCGCAGAATTCGGTTGATGGAACAAGAAGGTATTATCTTCAGAACGAACTCGCATATTGGTGTAAACGTAAGCGCCAAACACTTGCGTGATGAGTTTGATGCAGTGATGATGTGTGGTGGCGCTTCTGCTCCACGTGATCTTCCAATTCCCGGAAGACAATTTAAAGGCGTTCATTTTGCGATGGAGTTTTTAACACAGCAAAATAAACGTGGTGCCGGTGATCGCATTTTCTCCGGAGAAATTTTAGCGACTAGTAAAAATGTATTGGTGATTGGCGGAGGAGATACCGGATCAGATTGTGTAGGTACATCAAACCGTCATGAAGCAAAGTCAGTTACACAGATTGAATTGCTCGCAAAACCTCCTTTAATGAGAAGTGAAAATAATCCATGGCCGCTTTGGCCGATGATATTGAATACCTCATCGTCACATGAAGAAGGTGTTAACCGTGATTGGGCAATTCTCACAAAAGAATTTGTTGGTGATAATACCGGTCGTCTCACCGGGTTGAAATCTGTCAATATAAAGTGGGGGTTGAATGATCAGGGGAAAATGGGATTTGAAGAAATTCCAGGAACAGAACGCATTATACCTTGCGAACTAGCCTTGCTTGCCATTGGATTTGTTGGCGCTGAAAAAGGCGGATTCGTTGGCGAACTTGGCCTTGAACTTGATGAACGCGGAAATATTAAAACAGAAAATTACATGACCACGCAAGAGGGCATTTTTGCTGCAGGCGATGTTCGAAGAGGTCAATCTTTGGTTGTGTGGGCAATCTCAGAAGGAAGAGAAGCCGCAAGAGCAGTAGATATTTTCCTTATGGGAACTTCAGCACTTGAGGCAAAAGATGAATCGTTTGTTCATATTGAGCAGGAAGCTTAGGATATTGAATTGTGAAATAAAAGAAGAACTCTCAAATCCAGGAGGTCTTCTTTTTTGTTAAAAATTAAAGATGATGTTTTGTTTTAACTCATCACTTAAGCTCAATGCAACAGGACAGGTCATAGCAGCTCTTTTTAATTTTTCTTTTTGGATATTGGTTGCTATCAAATTCTCATGAGTGAAGATAATTTGAACTTCTGCAATTTTGCGTGGATTTGCAGCCATTACCTTAAC
>DAIQPD010000270.1:0-4775 GCA_036787535.1 Chryseolinea sp. | reverse complement strand
GGTTGAGGTGTAGGCGGGTTAAGGTATTGTGTTGCATCACCAAAGCTTTCCTCTGTAATGGGTGATGTTGAATAACGAATGTCATAAACCGAAGCAGAACCATTTCCGGAATCAAGTGGTGAAGTCCAGGTTAATGTTATATCGGTTATCGCAACTGAAGATGCTGCCAAATCATCAATAGCATCGGGTGCGTCTCCATCATTTTCCTGTAGCGCTGAAAATGCATTCAATCTTCCAGATCCCAGAAGTCCAGCAAAATCAGGATCGTCTGCATCAATATCATCAACTAATTGTGTTAATCTTCCGCGCAGCATTTCAGGAGTAAATCCTGGGCCACCAAATTTCGAAACAATTAATGCGGCAACTCCAGACACATGTGGTGTTGCCATTGATGTTCCTTGAAAGAAACCATATTGTCCGCCTGCTATAGTACTTAATACTCCTTTGGGATCGTTATTCACAAATGTTTCTCCGCCTGGAGCAGCCATATCAACCCAAGTTCCAAAGTTTGAATACCATGCTTTTTTGTCCTGATTTGTTACTCCACTAACCGCTAGTGTTGGCTCGTAAAATCCTGGGTAGTGTGGCGCATCGCTATCGTCATTTCCTGCAGCAAAAATTACGATACCTCCTCGCATTGGACCAACTTGATTTCCAAATTCATCTTTACCTGCTTCTGCAATAAAATAATCAATGGCATCCAACACAGACTGATCAAACACACCAGGACTAGTATAGCCCCAACTGTTTTGCGAAATTACAGCACCATTGTCTGCTCCATATACATAGGTATCTTCAAATCCACCTGTACCCACTGCACCGAATGCTGCGCATGACATAAGTCTCACACCATCGCCACTACCCGAACCACCGGCAACTCCCGATACACCAATACCATTGTTTGTTACTGCTCCAACTGTTCCACTCGTATGAGAACCGTGATCATCTGGCGCAATTTCACCTGTGTTATCTCCAAAGCCGTATCCGTTTATATCATCAACATATCCATTGTTGTCATCATCCAATCCGTTACCTGGAATTTCGCCTTCATTCACCCACATGCTTGCTGCTAAATCCGGGTGATCCACCTGTACACCACCATCTGTTACAGCAACAATTACACTTGTGCTTCCAGTAGTAAGCCCCCATGCCTGAAGAAGGCTGATGTCTGAACCGGGAGTACCACCAGCTTGTCCTGTATTACTATAATGCCATTGTTGAGGAAACATGGGATCATTCGGAGCACCAATAAGTGTTGCTCCTGCAGCCTGACTCATATCAACTTTAACAGGTCCATAATCCATTCGATCAGAACCTATAATTGCTTTTTTGTAAAGAGGCTGAACAATTTCAATTTGCTCGATTGATTTGTAAGCTGACAATGCATTTAATATGGGAGTAGCTTTATCAAGCTCTATCTCAAACCATCGATGCAAACCATAATTTCTGTGCTTGGCTTCAAATTTACCAGCAGGACGGAAGACACGCTTGATTCCCGTTGCTTTGTATTGAAGACTGAGTCTGTCAATGGATTGAATTCCTGTAACAAGAATGTTACTCGAGCTTTTGGTAATTCTTGCATTCTCAAGTTGAATCGCTAACGACTCTGTTACCTTAATGCGGACGACTCCACTTTCGTAACTCGTTGTTTGCTGAGCATAAATTGGGTTGGATGCGATCATTACCAACCAAAACACAATCAGGCTAAACATAGCTGATCGCTTTAAGGACACGTAGATGTACTTCATAGAGGGGGTATTTAGGTTAATTAAAAAAACGCAAACAAGGATTCTGATTTTCTTCTTGCACACAATTCAATCACACAAAACAAAAATCAGAAAGGGTACGATTCAATACTCAATAACAACACAATCAAATGCAACAATTGAATCTTAATTTGAATTACGCAAAATTTAAATTGAACTCACTCATTTTATTTTAAAAAAATAAATTAAAGTACATGAGCAGTTATAGTTCATCAATGTTACAACACAATTAATAAATCATTTAAGGCTAATTTAGCAGGTAATGAACTGAGTTGAAGTTTTTTAAACAAACTTAAATTAGAAAGAACTGCCTAAAAAATGCACTGATAAACATTATTACCAGTGCATTTTAAAATCACTCTTTTATAAACTTCTTCACAATTCTTCCGCCATTTTCCTGATTAACAACCACAAAGTAAATTCCCTGGCTTATTCCAAGTTGAACAGTACTAATAGAATATTTTCTGAATTCATCTGCATTACCTATTTTTAAATGAACAGACTGACCTTGTGCATTCATAATGTTTACGGCAACATTGCCTTTTATTGACTCATGCAATTCGATATTCAGATCATCAACAACTGGCACAGGATAAACAGATAGAACATTTTCATAGTCGATCGTTTCAATGGTTTGTTCAATCTCGTTTGTTGAATTTGCTAAACGACCAGCAGATAAAGTTGATCCTGCACCATTTACAATCTGAAAATGAATTGTAAGTGGGGTTCCTTCAGGGCCCCATGCATAACCTTTCATATATGGAATGGCAGTCAATGTATAAAAACCGGGCTTCGTTGGCCAAAAGGTATCACTACCATTCGTATTCCCTTTCAATGCAAATGGCGCAGCATTGTCAATTCGTGTAGTAGATCCATTTAATATAAACTTAATACTGCGAACTGAATTTATACTTGTATTGGCTACAAGGTTGATCATATTAAAACCAGGTTGTCCAATATCAATAATTCCGCCATCGATAAGATCAAGTAACTTAGCACCATTTCCATTGACAACATCAAAGTCTGTTATAGATGCAGAGTTAATCATTTTAATAATGCCCAATTTAATTTGACCGGCACCACCTCTTCCATTAGTCTTTGCAAACGCTTGAGCCGCTATGGAATGGCTTCCTCCGCTGAGTACTGGTATCAACCAATTATTGATTGTGTATTGTTTTGAATTATCTGTATTTGCAGTAGCACCATCTAACTTAAAATTAACGCTTCCAACAGTTTCCGGATTTGTGTTTGCTCTAATCGTATATTTTTCAATTTCAGGATCAGCAACATCTAATATTACTGTGTCTGCAAAATTCCGAACTACTGCTCCTGTTTTAAAATAAATGAGACTAAAGTTCTGAACTCCGTAGGGTATAACTTCAAGATTGAAGGTTTCAGTTGCTATGCCACCAAATGGATCTGTGGCTGTGACTGTAATTTCATAATTACCTCCATCCCCGATCAACGGTTTTACAGAATACTGAGCCGAACCATTACCGGAATTGGTTAGTGTTACAAATGATGGCGCATTAATTATACTAACTGAGACAACTGAATCGTCTGGATCGGTGGCGATAAACTCAAGATTGAATAACTCTAGTGCACGAACACTCTTATTGGCAACTGGTGATAATACCGGAGGACGATTTGGAACAACAGCGAGCGTAACAGGAATAGTTAAAGTCGGTATTAAAATATTGTCGGTAGAAATTTTCAGAATTTTGCTATACGTTCCAGACTGAAAATTCGTTGCATCGAACAAAAGATTTACAGTGGCTGATGCACCAGAAGAAATATTACCCGATTGTGGTTCAACAACTAACCATTGCTTCTCGTTCGGTTCACTATAAATAGAGAATTCGTCAATCACTAAACGAGGGCCCGATTCTTCGTTATACGTATAGAACGCTACAGACTGCAATACACCTGCTCTTCCCTGACCTGTGAAGATCGCTTTATTGTTAACATACATTGTAAATTCCTGGGTACTAGCCTTTACTTTTATTCTAAAATCGAAGTATCCACTATCCGGAAGTGCGCCTGGTATGAAATGTGGAATGGAATTGCTGCCATCCCGCACATAGGCATATAAACTACCGTTCGAAGAAACTTCAAACGTTGTAACGGTTGACGGTTCGGTTCCAGACACAAGAGTGATTCCCCAGGTAACTCCTAAATCAACATCCAGCTTCATTCTCACGACAGTAACGTCATTATCTGCCAGTGCTACCCTAGGAGAAAACAGAAGGGATCTCGTATGTGATCCATCTGCATAGTAGCTAATATGATTAGATCCTTCAAACGGATTAGAGCTTGCGATAGTGAAGTTTCCAGAGTTTCCAGAATTCACAATCCATTCATGCTGATTATCAATACTGCCAAGACTAAAGTCTTCAAAACCGGTATGGTACAATCCTGTATTACCTCTATCTTCTTTCAACAATGAATCCATTTCAATGGAATAATTAAAGTCAAGGTCACCCAAATTCTCGATTGCAAAAGAAGTTGAACTCATTGTGGCTGCCCGTACTTCATGATGAATCGTGTCTTCAGAAGCACCAATGGAGGCAGCAGGAAATATTGCATTTACTTTAAAGATTTTATAGATATAAAATGTTCGAACACCTTCATAAGGAAACGGCTCGCATGTTACTCGAATGGGTACAACTTCTACGTCTGGACCAGGAATTTCGCTGTATTCAAAAAAAAGTTCAATCGTAGTAGAATCTCCTGATTCTAAAACAAAACTATCATCCCACTCGAAAATACTATCCTCCTTTAAAACAACTACATTAGGTGCTTCAGCTTGTATTCCAAATCTTGCCTTATTTGGAGTAGTATTACGTACTACCATCTGCTTAGTGACACTTGTTCCAATTACTAAATCAAATTGTTCGGTACTAGCATCAATAGGAGATTCTATTCCATAACCTTTAACGTTAAAAGTGATCTCTTCATGATTGGGATCATTGGTTGTAATGGTGATCACACCGGTAGACAATCCAGTTC
>DAIQPD010000269.1:0-4777 GCA_036787535.1 Chryseolinea sp. | reverse complement strand
CGGTTTGTGACCAATAGCAAGAAAGAATCCCTGAACCGATAACTCTTTCTTCTCTCCCGATTTTGTATTGACAATTCTAACGCCACTTACGCCTTCATCATTACCTAATATTTCATCTGTCTCTGAGTTCCAATGAATCTCAATGTTTGGCGTATTCATTACGCGTTGCTGCATGATTTTAGATGCACGCATTTCATCACGTCTAACGATAAGATGGACTTTCGTACAGAGGTTCGCCAGGTAAGTAGATTCTTCCGCTGCAGAATCACCAGCGCCAACAACGGCTACTTCTTTACCACGATAGAAATATCCATCGCATACTGCGCAAGCAGAAACTCCTCTGTTTGCATATACCTCTTCGGAAGGAATACCTAAATATTTTGCAGTGGCTCCTGTCGCAATGATGACTGTCTCAGCAATCACTTCATCTTTCTCATCTACAATTACCTTAAGGGGATGAGAAGAGAAATCAACAGAGGTAACTAATCCATAACTGATCTTTGTTCCAAAGCGCTCGGCTTGTTTTTGTAAATCCATCATCATCTGTGGACCATTCACACCGTCAGGATATCCTGGAAAATTCTCAACATCGTTGGTGATGGTAAGTTGACCACCAGGTTGACCACCCGTATAAAGTATAGGTTTAAGACCAGCACGAGCGGCATAAATGGCGGCTGTATATCCGGCAGGGCCAGATCCGATAATGAGTACTTTAGCTTCTTCTTTTGACATGATCTTGAATTTGTTAACCGAACAAAATAAAAGGTCTCGAAATTCCGAGACCTTCAAATTATTTTCAAAAAACTTATTTACTAACTTAAGTAAACCTATAAAGTGCTTCTTTTAGATGAGACGAAGTTAATAATCTCCTCTATATTTCGCATTTACTATTGAGCTGCTTCTGTTTTCGGTATCAATACTTTTCTTGAAAGACGGAACTTACCAGTCTTCTTATCTACCTCTACAAGCTTCACTTGAACCTCTTCACCAACTTCAAGAACACCATCCATTTTCTCAAGACGTTCCCACTTAATTTCAGAGATGTGTAACAAGCCGTCTTTACCTGGCATGAATTCAACAAATGCACCAAATGGCATGATTGATTTAACCTTACCTGTATAGACTTCACCAACTTCTGGCATAGCAACGATTCCACGTATTCTTCTCAACGCAGCATCCATTATATCTTTGCTTGTCGCGAATACGCTGATAATACCTTTACCACCAACTTCTTCAATAACTACAGTTGCTCCAGTAGTGTTCTGAATATCCTGAACTACTTTACCACCAGGGCCGATGATCGCACCGATCATTTCTTTCTCGATTACCACCGTTTCAGCACGAGGTGTCTGAGGCTTCAACTCAGCACGTGGAACGGAGATTGTTTTCTTCATTTCATTTAAGATATGAAGTCTGCCTTCCTTAGCTTGTAGTAATGCTTCGCGCATTACTTCATAGGTAAGTCCATCAACTTTCAAGTCCATTTGACAAGCGGTAATCCCGTTCTCAGTTCCTGTAACTTTAAAGTCCATATCACCCAAATGATCCTCATCACCAAGGATGTCAGAAAGAATAGCATACTTACCTGTTTTGCTATCAGAGATCATACCCATTGCAATTCCAGATACAGCAGCCTTCACCGGTACACCAGCATCCATCAATGCCAATGAACCCGCGCAAACAGTTGCCATTGAAGACGAACCATTTGATTCTAAAATATCAGATACAACGCGAATCGCGTATGGATTTTTTTCGTCTGGTGGAAGCATTTGCTTCAACGCTCTGAATGCTAAATTACCATGACCAACTTCTCTTCTTCCAGGTCCGCGATTTGGTTTTACTTCACCTGTAGAGAAACCAGGGAAATTATAATGTAAGATGAATTTGCTTGATCCTTCGATCATCGCGCCATCAAATTTTTGTTCGTCAAGCTTGGTTCCAAGTGTAACGGTAGTCAAGGATTGAGTTTCACCACGAGTGAATACTGCTGACCCGTGAGGAGAAGGAAGGTAATTCACTTCAGACCATATCTGTCTGATTTCCCGTGTTTTACGACCATCCAAACGAAGTCCTTCATTCAACACAAGATCACGTGCTGCTTTCTTCTGAACTTCTTTGAAATAACGTTTTGCCAAATCCTTATTAACCGTAGTGTCTTCAGGAAGTGAGCTGATATATTCTTCGAAAGGCTGAGATAATGCTTTCGATCTTTCTTTCTTATTGGTTAACAACAAACGTGCACCTTGGTATATTTTGTCATATAACAACTTGCTCATTTCTTCACGAAGATTTTCGTCTTTCTGTTCGTGACTGTATGCTCTCTTCTCTGTTTTGCCAACCGCTTTGGTTAGTTCAATCTGTAATTCACACTGCGCTTTAATGGCTTCATGAGCAACTTTTAAAGCAGCAAGCATATCATCTTCGCTTACTTCTTTCATCTCACCTTCCACCATCAAAATATTTTCGATAGAAGCACCCACCATCAAATCAATGTCCGCACGATTCTTTTGCTCCATTGTTGGGTTTACCACAAACTGACCATCTACGCGAGCAACACGTACCTCTGAGATAGGTCCTTGAAAAGGAATATCCGAAACAGATAATGCAGCAGAAGCAGCAAAGGCAGCCAAAGCATCAGGAGGTGCACTCTCATCGCCAGAGATAAGATAGATCATCACTTGTGTATCGGCATGATAGTCACTTGGGAATAGTGGACGAATAGCACGGTCAACTAAACGACTGATCAGGATTTCATAATCAGAAAGTTTGCTTTCGCGTTTTAAGAATCCGCCTGGAACTTTACCCATAGATGCGAATTTCTCTTGATAATCAACTGAAAGGGGGAGGAAATCAACGCCATCTTTCGCGGTTTCCGAAGCAACAACTGTAGCCAACAACATGGTGTTGCCCATTCTTACAACAACCGATCCATCAGCCTGACGGGCCAATTTTCCGGTTTCAATACTTATTTCTCTTCCGTCAGGAAGTTTACAGGTCTTAGAAACGACTGTGAGATTCATATAAATGAGATATGCAAGGCAAGTCGAAAAAAGTGTGACTTTGCCTTAGGTTAAAAATGAAAAAAGGGAACCTTGTTCAGGTTCCCGGAAGTGTTATTTTCTTAACGAGAGCTCTGCTAGAATAGCCCTGTATCGTTCAATGTTTGTACTCTGAAGGTAATTCAAAAGCTTTTTGCGCTTACCTACCAGCTTCATTAACCCTTGTTGGGTAGCGAAGTCTTTCTTGTTTTCCTTAAGGTGGGCAGTCAGGTGGTTAATACGGTGTGTAAAAAGGGCAATTTGAGACTCTGGAGAACCAGTATCTGTCTGCGTTTTTACAAAGCCGTGTGCCTTAAATAAGTTTTGTTTGATCTCTGTTGATAAATACATCTCAAAAAATGGTTATTTCTTATATTTCAGGGGGCAAATGTAAGCCAAAATGCCTGAACTATCCAAATATGGATGATCTTTACTTCTTACTACATTCAATTTATTGCAGTTTTTTGTTGCTTTCTTGACGCAAACCATGTCTTGAGCTTATCAAAGGCAACACTATAGAAATCAGCTTCAAATAAGCGCGCATCCGCTCTGGCCTGACGCAGAAAGAACAACCCGAAAGCAAAAAGTATAAAATCGGCAGCCCAGATGCAATATGCGACCGGAATAATACCTTGCTTCGCTATTTTCTCCCCCTGCAACGAAAGAATATAATATATAATGAAGAATACAATGGAAACCAGAAAGGGTACACCCAATCCTCCACGCTTAATAATAGCCCCCAAAGGAGCACCAATTAGAAACATCGCAATACAGGCCAGAGAGCTCGCCAGTATTTTATGCCATTGAATGTTAAACACCCGTAGCTCTGTTTCATAGCTTTTGATATTGTCGTTGGCGCTCGTTATCTGACTCTTAACCTGCCGTGCATTGGTTGCTGCTCCTTGCAGTATTATTTTTTTTGGGCTAGCTAAAAAGGTGCTGTCTAGTTTTGCTGCTATCGCAGAGTCCGAAAGTACAATCTTATGTCCAATTTTTTTCTCAACTTTTATTTCCTGGGGCCTTGCTTTTACAATAGATTTTGTTGCGGTAATTACTTTTGGGGTTGCCCTCCTTTTTTCAATTTCCTTTTTCTTTCTTAACTCTGGTGTTGTCTTCTGAGTAGGTTTTACCTCTACCTCGGCTCTACTTGAATCCGCTGGTTTTGGATTGGTGGTGATTTGATTATCAGCAATTGGTAGACTTTTATCTACATAGGGTAGACTTCTGATTGAATCCTGCATCAGCATATAGTGCTGTAATTCCTCAGGTAAGATGGCTTGATCTTTCAGGTAAAATTTGAAATAAGTAGGTAAGGAAGTATACGTGCCTAATCGATGCGATAGAATTTGCTGTCGTACAGAATCCATATCACCCTCTAACTGGTTAAGGTTCCGCATGATGCGATTTCCCTGAAATAATCTGGTGTCTGTTTTTGTGAAATCGAAAGAGGACAGGTCATAGACCACCTGCGTTTTTGAAAATTTAGTTCGACTCAGTGTTTCGTTATTTTTTCCTCTTTGACCAGTAAGTTCGCGCTGACTCGCGGCTCCCTCTGTATAGTTGTAGCCCCGAAATAATTCAAATTTTAAATATCGTTCATTTAATATGGTGTACATACGCCCGGAATCGGCTACTGTTACTTCTTTGTTGCCGTCATTCTTCCGGTGATCATACACCACAATACCTCCCAAGGTAATTCCGTCTTCATGCTTCTTATTTACCTTAATGCTGATGTTATT
>DAIQPD010000268.1:0-4792 GCA_036787535.1 Chryseolinea sp. | reverse complement strand
TGCCTAATTTTTTTACAGCGTCATCAATCGAAAAGTATTCATCGCCCTTTTGATATTCCAATCCATCACCCAATCGAAGTTTGTTCCGATCAAGACCATTGCTACCATAACCAAAGCTCAACCCGGGAGAAAAAACAATTTTCTTCGACAGTTTTACTTTGTAAGAATACAACAAACTTGCAGTGGTAGTTCTCCATCCTGCAGACCCCATCTTATCGGTGGTGGCCATTAAGCCAAAACCACTTCTCAGTTCCGGAACAAAAATATCGTACGAAGCAGAGAACGTAGAAAAAGCCTGAGGTAAACCTGGCCATTGAAGACGATGATTAAAGGTAACACGCTGTTGAGGTGTCGTTCCGGTAAAGCCGGGATTCAAATACAACGGTGCCATGTAATACTGTGAGTACTGGGGATCTTGCGCAAAAGCAGTTGAAGCAACAAGCAGCAAGAATACTATTGTCGCTGAATACCTGTTCTTTATGAAATCAATTTTCAACATGCTTTCTAAAATTATCGAATTAAGGTTACATCACCAACCTGCGTTGTTCGCTGATCATTTGAAAGACGCATGGTCAGTTTGTATACATATACTCCCGCGGGTAATAGCACTCCATTCTTATCGTATCCATCCCAGCCTACATTTTTATTTGTGCTTTGGAAAATTAAATTCCCCCACCGATCGAAGATGGTCATTTCAAATTCTTCTACACCTTTAGTGATCGGAATAAACACATCATTAAAAGTACCTCCACCCGGTATTCCCCCATTCGGCCCATTGGTACTCGGTGTAAAGGCATTCGGTATTCTGGTAAGTCCACCCTCCTTCGCAGTGATTTCCTGACGTGCTGTATCATAGCAAATTAAATCGCCATCGATAATACCATCGCCATCAAAGTCCTTTGCGCCATGGTTAAATCCGGCAACAAGGGTTACGGTATATTTTCCAGCGTTGGAATAAGTGAAGGTTGGTTCAGGAAGCATTGATGTTTCACCCGCTCCGGAATCCCAATCATATTGACTGGCATCGGACGATCGATTTGTAATGATTAGTTTTTCATCCGGAACGTATAGTGTAGGTGGCCTTGCCTCGAAGGAAGCAAATGGCAGATCAAAAATTTCAATTGGTGTTGCACTGTTATCGACTTCTCTAAACTGACCTGTAATTGAATTGGTTGTTTTAAATTCGATTACATAGAAACCAGGAGAAACAACTTTGAATGTTGGTAAGCTATCGTTCGAAATTAGCAATGGTCTCGAATCATTTACCTTGCGTAGCTTCCATTCAAACAAATCACCCGTACCTCTATTTTCTGTAATCGAAATGTCTGATGGGAAACATGTTGCCTGAGGCGTGTAACTAAAGCCTGCTTCAATTCCAGGAAGCAAAATATAAATTAACATACTCGCATCATCACCGCAGGTTAAGCCCCGTGCTTCTGCAATCGTATTTGTTACAGTGAGTGAGATTGTTTTCTCACCAATGGAAGTGTATCGAATTTGAGGTGGTGTTAATCCATTAAATGTAGAAGGTACTGAGCCAGCGTCAAACTGCCACTCGTATCTGAAATCAACATCATTTTGTGGTGAAGATGTATTTATAATATTAGCAAAAGCATTACCACCAATGAATTTTGTCGTTGATGTTGTATCAATGCCTGCTGTAATGGCGCGATGTACAATCACGGGTAAAACAATTTCATCTGCACACGATCCATTGTTAACCTGATACACTAATTCGTATGTAACCAAAGCCGGGCTTGTGTTGGTGTATACAAAAGTTTGTGTAGAGGCAGAAGTGAAATTACGTTCACCCAATACTTCTGCAGGGTCGCCACCTTGCGTGCGATAGAACCAGCGGTGATTTGCATTTGCGGCAAGCGTAGAGTTTATATAGGTAACAGTTTCTCCACTGCATATTTCATCCTTATCCGCCACGAGATTGATAAAGAGGTTTGGCGAAATCGTAACATTTTGTGGGAGCGATTGATTTTCACAATTGATACCGGTTAAGGTACTTCTGGCTTTTAAGGTTACCGGATACTTTGTATCACCTGAGACATTTACACTGCCGAAAATATGCTGAACAGTATCTGCTAAAGGTGGTGCACCTGTGAAAGCAGCAATGATCCGATCCGATGAACCATCGTTAAACGACCATACATATTCTACATCCGGATTGCGCGTGTAACTAAACGTAAAATTGCCTCCACTACACTGCGCTAAAGTTGGTGCTACACTAAAGGTAGCATCCATGTTAATCATGATCGGTGTAACCGAAGGAGGATAAGCATCCGGTTCGCAACCATAAAAATCGCGGAGATGTGTAAGTGTAAATGTTTTGGTCGCATTGTAATTTGATATCGGAACAGGCCGGCTATCGGAACCAATCAAACTGGCAGTATTTGTTCCATCAAAATAATCAAAGAAGTATGGAGCTTGTCCGTTTGAAAATTGGAAGTCAAGAATGAATGTTTGCCCTTGACAAACCTGAAGTGGTGCATCCAATGTTGCTACTGGTTTTGAATGCACAACTACTGTAAATGCATCGGTTTCTTCTGCTGCACAAGTACCTGATGTAACAGACCTTTTGTAAAACATCTGGCTTGTTAATATTGGCGGATCATAAGTACTGTTTGTTCTCACACCCGTGGCCGGAACAAAATTTACATTGTCAGAGGATTCGAGCCACTCAAATGTATAGAGGTTAATTCCACCAAAAGGTTCTGCTAATTCCGTAAAGGCAGTTGGATCTCCACCCTCGCATATATCTTTATCGAAACCAATGGCACCCGCGTTTAATGGAATAGGATCGAAAAGGTATTCAGGTATAGAAATTTTCTCACAACCTCTATTATCCGATACTCGTACCGAATACAAAATATTAGCTGCCAGATTGGTAAAGACTCCATTCAGTTGCCCTGATACATTTCCAGTTGGATTCAAATTCTCATCGAGAAGCGTATAGGTATATCCTGGTGTTCCACCGGTTGTAGTCAGCACACTAATTTCTCCATCGGTTTGTCCGTTGCAGCTCACATCAAAACCATTATAATTTGAAGTAATGTCGATGGTCAACTTAAGATCATTTGGCTGACCTACTACTATATTCGGTACGAACTGGGTACAGCCATTGGCATCCTGAATCCGGACGGTATAGGTACTGGCGCGCAAGCCTGAAAAAGTTTCCGTGATCGGATCATACACATTAGAAGGATCTTGTAATACGCTAAACAACAAAGGATCTCCTCCGAGCATGGAAGTTCCTCCCGTTGCATTAATGGATATTTGTCCGTCAGGCGAAGGATCATTAAAGCAACTTACGTTTACAACATTTGGTAAACCGGGGACAATCGGGTCAGGTTGAAGTAATTCAACTTGTTCATCGGTAATGCAGCCCTCTGCATTCATTGTGCTGAACGTATGAAAGCCAGCACTCAAGTTTGAAAACAACAATGCCGGAATAAAACTACTACCATCTACCCGGAAGGTATGATTAGTTCCGAACTGTGCCGATACTTCTACTTCTCCGTTATTTTGATTGTTACACGTAATGTTAAAGCGAGGGTCTGTTGTTTCTCGTGGATCAAGTAACAATTCGGGTGTCGGCCTGATATCAAATGTTACGGTTGAAACTTTCGCGCATCCGCTTGACGCTGCAGGATTTCGAACGCGAACATAGACAGGGACTTCATCACTCAGCGTGTATGCTGTTATGTCTGCTATTGGAATTTTTGAATTGATCGAATCATTTGCGTCAGTGAACCATGTAAAAGTAACACCCGGCTCCGTGCTAATCTGCGGATGAAGCAGAGTAAGATCTTGCGCTGAAGTACTTCCTCCGAAATCATCAGAACAGGTAATCTTATCAAGTGGTGTAATTACGGGTGGTGATGGACGAACATCTATCTGAACAAACTCAGACGGCCCAACACACAATGGCGATGATGCAGGATTTGTGGCCCTTACATTATACATAACACTTATAGTAGAAAGAGTTGTATTAAATAATTGATCCGTAATGGTGTTGGTGGTTGATCCTGTAGTTCCGATAATACCCGCGACTGGAACTGGTGTCCAGATAAACGTTGCCCCAGGAATGTTCACAGAGGTAAGTGGAATACTCAACACATCTCCACTACAAATTTCAGTTACTGCCACTGGTGTAACCAATGGTTTGGGTTGAATCGTTACACGAATGGGAGCCGGAGGATTTCCGAAGCAACCCGTTAAACTACTGAACGGTCTTACAATGTAAATTACTTCCTGATTGCTGCTGGTTATGTTTTCCCAAATACTATTCTCAATAAAATCAGCATTGACAAGGCCGGTCGGCAGAGCAGGTAATGCAGTTAAGGGTGTAAGAAGTAACGGATCATAATTAATCGATACAATTTCAAATTTATCAGCAGGTAAAAATCCGATGGCTGATTTTAAGGTAACGTTGATTTCGTTGTCGCTACACACTGCTGGTATCGGACTGGTATCCATCAATGGTTCTGCCTTGATATCGATAATCACACTTTCTTCAGTGCCTTTACAACCAATCGGACTGATTGGTATTACGCGATACAGAAGTGAGAGCTGAGGGGCATTGGTTTGATTTTTATAACTATCGAATGCAATTGCATCAGGAGGTAATGCTAATCCTTGTGTTGGTCCAACAACTGGTGCAATTCCAGGTAATACAGTAGGAACCTGAATATCAAATGTAGTTGCTGCCACTGGACTAAGTGCACTTTCGACAAGCGTTATTCCTGTTACATCCCCGCTACAGATTTGGATGTTTAAATTG
>DAIQPD010000059.1:0-22928 GCA_036787535.1 Chryseolinea sp. | reverse complement strand
AAACCCGAGGTGATGCTGAGTCATACAAACTACAATATACCAGCAGCAGCAAAAGGGATTTATATTTTTCACAATGAAAGTTTCCCGGCTCCCGTCATCAACAGCATCTCGCCTTCTTCAGGAACCGTAGACGCTGATGTTACGCTAACAGGTGATTTTATGTTTACAGGAAACGTATCACCTACTATCCAGTTAAATGAAATAAACGCGGTTGTTAATAGTCCAACCAATACATCCACCGCTACACAAGTTCCTGCCGGTGCCATGAGCGGAAAGTTCACCATCACCAATCACGGCCTTACCGCATTTAGTTCACAGTTCAATTTAACATTCGCTACTGATCGCGTTATCAACACCTCCTCCTTCGGACCTAGCATTAATTTTGCATTGGCAACAAATGTGCGCGATGCCATTGATGTTGCTGACTTCGATGATGATGGAAAACCAGAGGTATTAGTTACCGACAATTTTAGCACAGGCAGAATTTTTAAAAACACACACGCCACTGCTGGACAATCCATCACTGCAACATCACTAACCGTAGAGAGTACAACTTATTCTTCCGGTTATAACCTCAAAGCATTAGACATAGACGGTGACGGCAAAGTAGATTTGAACAGCGGCTTCAATTTATTTCAGAACACATCCAGCGGGTCTATTTCATTTGCTGCGGGAGTTACTACACGTCCAACTAATTTTAATTATGCAGTTACAGTTGATTTTAATAAAGACGGAAAGACTGACTTCGCCATGACGGATGGAACCGCTTTGATTCGGGTATATAGCAATCAAAGTTCGAGAGGTACGTATAATCCCATCGGAAATTTTTCGCCCTTTAGTGAAGCGGTTGTCGGTCTTGCCAAAGTAAACGGTGCCGGAGGAATTGTAGCTGCCGATTTTGATGGAGATGGGTATGATGATCTCATTGCCACCAATACAGTTGCAAACTCTATTACCATTTATCGCAACGAAAATGTGATCGGTCCCATTACTAATGCCTCTTTCTCTCTTGTCGGTAATAATTCGGTGACAGGTCTTCAACCCTATAACATCACAGCAAATGATTTTGATGGCGATGGTAAAACTGATCTTGCTGTTACGTATTTCAACAGTGCTTTCATATCCATATACAGAAACACCGGAAGTGCAGGCACTATAAGCTTTGCTGCAGCAGTTGATCTTGCTTGTAATAACAAAGGGTATAGTTTAGCATCACAAGATTTAGATGGTGATGGCAAAGCCGAAATTGTTATTATTCATCAACCCAACCCTGGGCCAGGTTCTTTTAGTGTTTTCAAAAACACTAGCACATCCGGAACGGTTAGTTTTGCAACACCTATCAATTACGCACTCGGACGCAACCCCCTAGCATTAAGCATTGGCGATATTAATTCCGATCAAAAGCCGGATATTTTAATTGTCGCTTCCGGTGGATCAACTGCTCCGACAAATGCATTAATGGTTTTTGAAAATAAAATCAACAGTGGCCCGGTAATCACAATCTCTTCGCAGCCAACATCAACAGCAGTGTGTAATGGAGACAATGCCTCCTTTACCTTAACAGCAACAGGTACAACTAATCTTACCTATCAATGGCAAAAGTTTGATGGAACTGTTTTTAATAATGTAGCAAATGGTGGTGGATATTCAGGAGCAACAACAGCAACACTTTCTATCAACACGACCGGTAATTTTGGTGCAGGTAATTATCGTTGTGAAATAAAAGGTGAACTCGCGCCTAATACGTTTTCGAACACCGTTACACTTACTGTCAATACTGTACCTGCTGCACCAACAGCAAATGGAAATTCAAATTGTATTCCGGCAGCTATTACATTAGCAGCATCCGGTGGTACTAACGGACAATATCGTTGGTATGATGCAGGTGGTGTTATCATTGCTGCGCAAGTAAACAGTACCTATGTAACTCCAGTTATTAACACTACTACAAACTATTCTGTAGCCATCAACAATGGTTTTTGTGAAAGTACAAAGACTTCTGTTACCGCAACGATCCAACCTTTGGCAAAACCAACACTCACTTCATCGCGAACACTTACAGGAGGTAATGCAAATTTATGCGATGGCGAAAGTTTTACCTTAACAGCTCCTGCGGGTTTTATAGATTATAACTGGAGCAATGGAGAATCAACTCAACAAATTACCATCGATGAAGATGGAAGTTATAGCGTAATCTTAACGGATGCGGCCAGTTGTGTAAGTCCTTCTTCTGATCCGGTGAATGTAATTGTCAATCCTTTTCCTCTTGCAGAGATTACAGCAAACGGAACTCAACTCACTTCTTCAGCAGGAGATACCTATCAATGGTATCAAAATGGCGAAGAAGTTTCAGGCGCTACGAATCAATCTTTTGAATTCAATGTATTGGAATACGGAGTATATGCTGTTGATGTAACAGAAAATGGTTGTACCGCCACATCATCACCATTCGAATACCTCATTACTAGTGTCGAAAATTTAAGCGATGGCTTAAAGGTATTCCCAAATCCAGTTGAAGAAAATCTCTTTATTGAATTCAAACCTCCTTATACGATTCAGGTAATGGGTATCACTGGAAATGTAATTCAGAATCTTACCGTTCAATCAGTATCATCTTCACTTGATTTTTCTTCGATGACAAGAGGTATATATTTTCTGAAGATCAAAAATGAAAATCAGACGCTATATCTGCGCATTATAAAGAAATAGCTCAAATCCGTATTGCCATGAATGCACGAATCAATACCATTCGTGCATTCATGGCAATATTCTTTCTATTTCCCACTCAGCATTGTAGTGTCTTGATAAAAAGTTACTACACCGGTCGAAATATCATGCGTGCCTCCAACAATTCCAATTTCTCCCTTCTCTATCATTTCCTTTAAAATAGTGCTGCGTTCCATAATGGATTTAACTGTTCGCTTAACATTGATGGTCGCCACGTTTTCGACAAACTCTGCGTTCGTTGAATTCCGGTTTTTAGTTGTGCTCACTTCTGCATCAACAGCGGGTCTTATTTTAGTAAGCAACGCGGTTAGGTTACCCATCTCAACATGATCGCAAGCACCCTTCACGGCTCCACACTTTGTATGTCCTAAAACCACAATGATTTTAGAGCCCGCTACTTTGCACCCAAACTCCATGCTACCCAAAATATCTTCATTGATAATGTTTCCGGCAATTCGAACACTAAAGATATCGCCCAGTCCCTGATCAAAAATAAGTTCGGCAGAGGTTCTGCTGTCTATGCAACTCAGTATTACAGCAAAAGGGTGCTGCCCATCTGATGTTTCATTGGCTTGCTGCAATAGATTTCTGTTCACCTTTAAATTGTTTACAAATCTCTTATTGCCCTCTTGAAGTAATTCCAATGCCTTTGCGGGGCTAATGGCGGCTTGCATTTCTTTCGTGAGTGTTTTCATATTTTATCGAGTTGTGTTTACATAGAATCTGATACTACTACTCTTCTGGATGTTTAGCATCATAAGAGTATAAAAAAAAGTCAACTCTTACAATACAAAACCATTATGATTAGCAGTGCACCACCACCCTAAGAGAATTTATGCAGTTCTCACTAAGAGTTCCGAACATGCTAGTACAGAATTGTAAAAAGTAGTGTTGAAAATTTTCGATTAAGAAGTTATTGCTCCATCATCAACATGGCGTGCGCGATACCTTACGAGATTGTTACCTGTATACAATAACATCAAACTAATAACAGCGCATGCAGCCATCATGCTTACCATAGGCATGGCAGTACCATTATGAAGAAAACTTACAATAGCCGATATAATTCCTCCTGCACCAAGTCTCCAGCTTCCCATCAAAGCTGAAGCGCTTCCGGCATGACTGGAAAAAGGTGCCAATGAAAGTGCGCTTGTATTCGGACCTGTAAGTCCCTGACCTGTTAGAAAAACAAACATTAACAAAATGAGTGCATACTTATCGTACCAACCATAGTACGTTCCCACAACGAGTATCAATCCGATAACCGATTGATACATCAAAGTTGTTTTGATAATTTGTTCGCTCTTAAATTTCTTTAGCAGAAAACGATTCAGTTGTGTGGATCCAATCATCGCGAAAGCGAGAAATGCAAAGACCCATCCGTATTGGTGCTCACTTAATTTATAAATGTTCATAAACACATCGGCAGAACCAGCGATGTAAGCAAACGGTGCAGCTGTTGCCAGACCTCCTGCAAAGGCGTAAACAAAAAATTGAGGTTCTTTAATCACAACATAAAAGTTACTCAACACTGCTTTTGGCTTTAAAGACATTTCGGCATTTGCACCTCTACCATCTGGAAGATAAAAGTAAACTGCACCCATAATCAAGAAGGTAATTACTCCCAACACCAGAAATACATATTGCCATCCAAATGCTGATGTCATGTATCCACCAACCGTTGGTGCAATCATAGGCGAAACTGATATGACCAATGTAATAGATGAAAATGCCTGCGCTGTTTTATTCACGGGAAATAAGTCACGAACAAGTGCCTGCGCTGCCACAATACCGGCACATCCTCCAAGCGCCTGAAGAAAACGCATTACGATGAGAGACGAAATAGAATCGGTAAACGCGCAACCGATGGAAGCCAGAACATAAATAGCCAACCCAGCATACAATGGATTCTTTCTTCCGAAACGATCCAGCAATGGTCCGTATAAAATCTGACCGAGAGCAATACCTACTAAATATGCAGTAAGAGAAAGTTGTACCTTATCAATCGTTGTACTTAAATCGGTTGCGATCGCTGGAAAGCCAGGTAAATACATATCAATTGAAAACGGACTGATCGTTGCCAGCGCTCCAAGAATAAGGATAAGGAAAAAATAATAGCGCTGTTTTGTGCTCATGAAATGTTTCGAAGGTCAAAGATAACATTACGTGAGCAAATGGTAATTGGTTCCGTCTGTCTGAAACAAATTTCAGTAGGTTAAATATATAATCGATCGGAATTTATACTTCTCTAAAAATTCTTTTAATGATGTTCCGATGATTTCAGTCCATCCTCCTTCAAAGTTTTCTTTCGCAGAATCCGGATTGTTTGTAGGGAATGTTTCCAAACCATCATGCGTAAGTTTTAACAGGGTAGAACTTTGTTCATCAAAAAGCCCGAACGTTACCAAAGAATTTCCTTCATGGCCATTATAATACTCTCTGGAAGCCGGAGCTTTGAAAGCTCGCTCAATCTTAAAAAGGTTCATTTTTCATAATTTGATTTGTTAATTCGTTCAGATAAACTCCTTCATTACATTTTCGGATCGCGGGAACTTACTGTAATTATTTCTATCTTCGGATACCCGATCTATAACTATGAAGATTTTATTTTATTTCCTTTTCTCTTGTACTTATTTCGTTGGGATGGCTCAAAAAGTGGACAGTCTCAAATCTGTTCTGTTGAAAACAAAAGCGGATACCTCCAAGACAATTTTGCTGAGTGCTCTCGCTGATGAGCTCACCAAATCAAATCCACAGCAAGCCATTGAAAATGCGCAAACCGGACTGAAGCTCGCTAAGAAGATTGGTTTTGATAAGGGTGTTTTTGAAAATGCTTTTTCGTTAGCAAGTGCATTTCAAGGGCAATCATCATTCGATTCCGCGGTCTATTATTTTCATCAGGCACTCGACTTTGCAGAAAATCGTGAAGATGTATCCGGACAAGCTAAAGTATGTTCTGGTTTAGGTCACAGCTTCATGCGAAAATCACAAATGGATTCGTCACGCTATTACCTTGACAAAGGTTTAGCGCTCGCTAAACAAATTAATAATTACCGAGTAGAAGCTGGTATCTATAATAACTATGGAAATGTATTTATAGAAGAAAGTAATTATCAAAAAGCACTCGATTATTTTGTACAGGCTGCCAAGCTGTATGAAAATCCTTTAGCGGATGATTATGGTCAGGCACTCGCTTTATCCAACATTGGCAACATTGAATATCGTTTAGGTAATTATGATCAGGCGCTTGATTATGCCTGGCAAAGCATGAACATCGCTAAACGCAGAAATTTTCCATCTGAAATCGGATATGCTCATAAGCTTCTTGGACGCATTTATCGCAAGCAAAAAAAATACGACAGCGCGCTAGTTGAATATAAACAAGCACAAAAGCATTATTTAAAACTAAGTGATGTGCGGAGTGCAGCAGAACTCCTACAAAACATTGGTAATATTTATTTCGATAAAGAGCAACACCGCGATGCATTGGCCAACTATCAGCAATCCCTTAAGCTTGCCAAAAGTATTTCGGTTAAACCATTAGTTGCCTATGCTTATTCTGCGATCGGCCAGGCGTATGCGATGCTTAAAAATAATAACGATGCTCTGTTGTATTTAGACTCTGCCGCAAATGCAGCGAAGGCAATAAACAATACTTACTTGCTCATGGATACCTATGATGCTATAAGTTCTGTGTATGAAGCTAAAGGTGATTACAAAAAAGCATTATCTGTACATCAGCAACTTGAGCAACTTAAAGACAGCATAACACAATCAGAAAACAGACAGCTTGCAGAAGAGACACAGGCTAAGTATGAGCTAGAAAAAAAAGAAGCGCAGATTACCTTACTCACAAAAGATCAGGAGTTAAAAACCCTTGCGTTGGAAAGACAGCGCGCCATACAAATCGGTTCAGCTGTGGCCTTGATACTGATCATTGCCATCACAGTTCTATTAGTAAATCGATATCGCGTATTGAACAGAGCAAAACGTCTTGCTGAAATTGAACAGGTACGCAATACCATTGCTCGTGATTTACACGATGATATTGGATCAACGCTTTCCACCATCAACATCATTAGCAATCTGGCCATGCGTGAAAATGGAAACAGTAACAATTTACACTTGAAGCGAATTGCCGAACAATCTTCCAGAATAATGGAAAGCATGACGGATATGGTGTGGTCCATTAATCCCATCAACGACTCTATTGAAAAAGTAATGGTGAAGATGAAAGTATTTGCCACTGAAATACTAGAGCCAAAAAATATTACAGTTCGATTCTTTGGAGAAGAATCGCTTAACGGGTTACCACTAGATGCTGAGAAAAGAAAAAATCTATTCTTGATCTTTAAAGAGGCCATTAACAATGCAGCCAAATACAGTCAAGCTACAGAAGTTAATGTTACCTTAAAACAAACAGAAGGTAAATTGATGATGATGGTTTCAGATAATGGGAAAGGCTTTATAGAAGAGAATATAAAAACAGGTAATGGTATTAAAAATCTGAAATCAAGAGCCGATGCCATGCATGCTCAATTCAAGTTATCTTCGGTAGAAAACAAAGGGACCCAAATTGAAGTCGTATTACCTATTACATGATTAGGGTATATCAATTGAAGAAGTTTCTTATTTTCTTTAATATAGTCATAGCAGAAAATGAGATTATCGGTTTTACTGTATGAGGACAATGACATTCTGCGCGAGAGTATCGGCAGCATGATGCAATTGGATGAACGATATCAATTATCCGATTCATTCAATAATGTATTGTTGGCAGAAAAACAGGTTAAAGAAATCAAGCCTGATATTATATTAATGGACATTGACATGCCCGGTCGAACAGGTATTGACGCAGTAAAGCAAATCAGAGCAATGGGCATTACCACTCCTATATTAATGCTTACTGTTTTTGATGACACTGAACACGTATTCGATGCTATTTGCTCAGGAGCTTCCGGATACTTACTGAAAAAACATCTTTCAGCGAAACTTTTCGATGCCATGCAAGAAGTAATGAACGGTGGTGCACCCATGTCGCCTTCCATTGCATACATGGTGATTGCTTCAATGCAGAAGCCCGTTAACTTTAATACCTATCAACTTTCTGCGCGCGAAAAAGAAATACTGTCATCCCTATCAAAAGGGAATAGTTATAAAATGATGGCGGATGAATTTTACATTACGATTGATACCGTACGTGCCCACATCAAAAAGATTTACGAGAAATTGCAAGTTCACTCTCAAACTGAAGCGGTTTCAAAAGCCTTAAAAGAAAGACTGGTATAGTAGGTAATTAAGCGACCCTTCGTAACTCGTCATTCTTCCCTCGCACCTTGTATTACATGATCATGTAATACAATGGTAATGGAAAACTGCTGATTTTTGAACTAAACAAAATCGGTTATGAAAAAGGTTACAAGTCACGTTAAGAGATCCAACACGATGGCAATAGCAAAATTTAAAATCGCCATTGCTTTGCTCTTTTCACTCACGGAGTTTTCGAATGCTCAAATTACCAGTACCTTCAACTCCAATGCAGATGGCTGGACGTTCTCTGATCAGAATCTTTCAAGCTCACAAACTATAAACTTTAGCAGCACCGGTGGCAATCCAGGAGGAAGTATTTCGTCCACCGTAGCTACCTCCAATTACTTTCACTTCACCTCTCCATCAAAATTTGCAGGCAACATTTCGTATTTTTCCTATGGTCAAAGTTTAAGCTTTGATTTGCAGATGCCAGTCACCCCTACACAACATGGTGGTAACGGTGATGTATCCATCCGACTTTCAACAAGTCAGGAATATGTTTACACCTTACCTACATTGCCTGCCGTTGCTCCAGCATGGAGTTCGTATACAATTAAGCTCGATGAAACTGCAGGATGGCGAATTGGAAGCCCCGGTGGACCATTAGCTACTAAAGCACAAATGCTCGCACTTTTATCGAATGTTGGTTCAATCCGCATCAATGGAAAATTCATTGCAACAGTTCCAGCGGCAAGTGCATCATTAGATAACGTGATACTTGAACAGCGAGCAATTCAACCAGCTCCCACTATAACATCTACCTCACCAATGTCAGGTAAGGCTGGAACTTCTATAACAATCAACGGTTCAGGTTTTGGAACAACTGTTGCCAACAATACAGTTTTTTTTGGAGGCATGGCCGCTACCATTAATTCTGCTTCCTCAATTCAATTAACCGTAACTGTTCCAATTGGAGCTTCATTAGATAAAATTTTTGTTACGAATAAAACAACAGGACTAACAACATCTACCTCTCAATTATTCATTCCTACTTTTGAAAATGGTGGTAGAATAATTCCAGCTTCATTTGGAATTCGACAAGATATTTTTCTTGGAAGTGGAACTCGCGTTGCTGGAGTAGCGATTGCCGATCTGGATAGTGATGGCTGGAATGAATTGATTGCAGGTGAACATGCGTCAAACTCCGTTGCCATATTTCCTAACTTAGGTAACGGGGGAGATCTTTCTGCTTCGTCCTTTGGTTCAAAAATTTCTTTATCTGGTGGTGGTAACGGCATTGGACTTATTGTCAAAGATTTAGATGGTGACGGGAAACTTGATATCCTTTGTGGTTCAAACAGTGCCTTCAATTATTTTGCAACCTTTCGGAATATCAGCACACCAGGCAATATTGCTTTTGAAGCTGTAGAACTTTGGGCGGGACTTGTGTACTCCGGATTCATTACTGCAAGCGAAGATGTAGACGGAGACGGACTAATCGATCTTATAGGTCAGCATGGTAACGGAAGTGCGTCACCTGATTTTTGGATCGCACAGAATCTCAGCAATCCGGGAAACATTGAGTTCAATACTTCCATCAGTTTTTTTGGCAGCAGCATGCTGGATGCTGGTGCTGGTGTTAGCACAGGTGATTTGAATAACGATGGCAAAATTGATTTTGTAGTGAAGCATGGATTCGGTGGAGCATTTTCAATTATTGAAAACACCTCTACACCCGGAATCATTTCTCTGGCAAATCCTATTCTCTTTTCAGAAACGGCACAGGGTGATATACGAATTGCAGACCTGAATCAAGACGGGAAAAATGAAATCATTTTTGCTGAATTATATAATGGTGACGATGTACAGATCAAAATAAATACACATACAACGGGACCAATAACTGCATCTGACTTTCAAACTGAAATCGCATTGAAATCAGAAATGTTCTACTCTAGTGGTGGAGTTTCATTAAGCGATCTGAATGGCGATGGGAAACTCGATATTATTTTAACTGACCCTACCAATTTAGGATATTTTGAAAATGTATATGATGGTGGAACGTTTACAGCCAAATCATTTGTGGAAGCCTACATCAGTGATGGAGGAGGTTCATCAACTTATCCACAGGCTCCGATATCCGGTGACTTGAATGGTGACGGAAGACCGGATGTAGTCTTTGGAATAACAAACGCTGCAGCACGCATCTCATTATTTCAGAATAAGAATGTACATACTCCCATAATATCGCTTAACACTGTATCCCCATTAAAAGGGGAAGCTGGTAGTACGGTCACTATAACCGGAGATTATTTTTCTACCACTCTTTCCGAAAACAAAGTTATGTTTGGAGATGTGCAGGCAGCGGTCACTTCAGCAACAAAAACAAAACTTACAGTTACGGTTCCTTTAGGTGCATCAATTGCTGCTGTTAGTGTTACCCGCGATAAACTAACCAGTACCTATCATCTTCCTTTCGTTCCGACTTTTTCACCAGATGTAATGTTTGACAATACTCACTTTGCTCCACCGGTAAACTTTCTATTAACATCTGCATTATACGATATCGATGCGGGTGATTTAAACAATGATGGCAAAGTTGATATTGTCGCGGATGTAGGATCTACAAAAATAATTACCTTTCGCAATACACACGGAACGGGAAGCATTGCATCATCATCTTTAATGGCAGATGATACGTTGAACGGAACATACTATCCACATATTTTTGATCTTGATGGAGATGGAAGAGGAGACGTAGTAGGCGTTACCGGGCCATTGCAAAATTTAAGTCAGGGCTCTGAAATAAATTTTGGTGCCTATTCATACGTTAATCCAGGAGGACATTATTTCAATGACTTTGCAGATTTTAATAAGGATGGCAAAGTTGAATTTATAGGAGTGAATGCATCCAATGTTTTAATTGTAGAAAATCGTACTTCACAAATAGCCTTTAGCACAAACACGGTTACAAGCACCTTTGGTCCGCCAGTCTCACTTCCTAAGCCCTCCAACTTTGGATCCGTTGTTGCAGTCGATTTTGACAAAGATGGATTAATTGATATTGCAGCCACCAATCCTTCAACTAACAATATCTCGCTTTGGAAAAATACAGGATCGTATCGCGTTTCATCCTCACAATTTACTGTACTGCCAGAAATTTCCATTGGTGTCAACCCGTCAAGAATATATGCGAGCGATATTGACAATGATGGTAAGATGGATCTTTTGATTCAATACAACAGTGGGGCATCCTCTTTATCAATGACCATTTTGCATAATCAAAGCACGGCTGGAACAATATCCTTTACACAATTTGATCTTACCATTCCGGTAATTGCCACAGTAGTGAACATCAGTGATCTTGACGGAGATGGAAAACCAGACATCATTGCCACCAGTGAAACAGGAAATCAATTCTTTATACTGAAAAATATATTTACATCAGGAGTGATGAGTGCTTCTTCATTTGCTGCACCTT
Organism: Chryseolinea sp.; assembly: GCA_036787535.1. Classification (GTDB taxonomy): domain Bacteria; phylum Bacteroidota; class Bacteroidia; order Cytophagales; family Cyclobacteriaceae; genus Chryseolinea. Next base: position 11,470 of record DAIQPD010000059.1, on the reverse strand, counting down.
TTAGTGCACCTGTTACTTCACCACGAGGATTGGCCACAGCCGATCTTAATCTGGACGGTAAACCTGAGATTATTATTACGGCCGCACCTAACTCACTTTTGGTTTATGAAAATCTTATTCCCGTTGGTCCATCGATCACTATAAATACACAGCCTTCTACCATTGCCGTATGCAGCGGAGCAATCGTTTCGCTATCGACCAGCGGATCTGGAACGACCAATCTGGCATATCAATGGCAAAAATTTGATGGAAGTGTATTCACAAACCTTACGAATGGAAATGGATTCTCTGGTGCAAATACATCAACGCTCACCATTACAACCACAACAAGTTTTGGAGATGGTGATTATCGTTGTATGATATCAGGTGATGCAGCAAGTTCTGTATTCACAACAACTGCCTCGGTAACATTTACCACAAGTACTACTGTTGCTGAAATAACAAACAATGGCACTACCTTAATGGCTTCACCAGGCTATAGCTACCAATGGTATCAAAATGGTGTGGCAATTTCGGGCGCAACGAACCAGTCCTTTGAGTTCAATTTTCTGGAGTATGGTCTTTACACAGTTGATGTTACGAAAAATGGATGCACCTCCACCTCAGCACCATTTGAATATCTGATCACGGGCAATGAAAACTTTGCTGATAAAATAAAAATGTATCCAAATCCAATCGATGTAAAGCTTTCAATAGAGTTCATACCTCCGTATGATTTATCGATAGTTGATGTTACAGGCAAAGTAATCCATCAAATGAAAATAGAAACTGAGATCATCTCGATTAACTTATCTGATTTATCGAAAGGTATTTATGTGCTTCATATAAAAAATATTCAGCAACACTATAATCTTAGGATTTCAAAGAGGTAAGGTATGCCGCAAAACTTTTCGTTACATTAAAATCTAAAATTCGATTATCGTATCCTTGCAGAATAGCCCGTTGGGTCAATTGGTCGATTCAATCCTAAAATCCCCTTTTTCAGGGAGGTATTTTAAGTTTTAAAGAGAGAGATTTGACTAATTAAATTTAGGATATGGAAACTACATTCCGTTTATTACTTCTGTTTGTAACGTTCAAGCCTATTTGCCAATCAAGATGAAAAGATAGGATCGATCTCTTTTGGTTGAAAATGCAATCAAAAAACTATTTTAAAGGAGTACGACACAAACAATTTAGCCAATATGTTTCAATTCGATAAATTATCAACCCGCATGCAAATCATTAAGTCAACTCCAAAAGTTATTTTGTCACGTTGGGTAAACAAAAGATTTCTTTACCTACTCTGTATCCTTTCGTTTCACCTTCAACTTGTATCTGTCGATGCCGTTGCTCAATATACCAAGCTTCTGGATTTTGGATCCCATGGAGGAAGCAATCCCTACGGTTCCCTTATTTCTGTAGGAACAGATCTATATGGAATGACAGCCAATGGAGGCGCAAACTGTTTGGGGACGATATTCAAAATCAAATCTGATGGAAGTGGCCATGTTAAACTATTCGATTTCGAAGGAGTATCAAACGGACGTAATCCGAATGGCTCTCTTTTTTCGGATGGTACCTTTCTTTATGGAATGACTTCACAGGGAGGTATACATGATTTTGGAACCATCTTCAAAATAAAATTAGATGGCAGTGGTTATAGTAAACTACTCGACTTCGATGGACTTGGCAATGGAAGTTATCCGAATGGTAACTTGATTTCGGACGGAACTTTTCTGTACGGAATGACTTCTCGTGGTGGTGAGTTTGATGCAGGAACTATTTTTAAAATCGCACTGGATCAAAGCTCTTTTGAGACACTACAGGAATTCCATTTCAGTATAGACGGTATAAATCCATCAGGTTCACTCACATTATCAGGATCAACTTTATATGGAATGACAAATTCCGGTGGTGTTAGCGATTTTGGTACCGTATTTAAAATAATGCCCAATGGAACTGCTTTCGATTTTACCAAACTTTTTGATTTCGATGGAGTAACATCCGGCAGTTATCCGAAGGGCTCTCTTATTGTTGAAGGAACAACTCTATATGGAATGACCTACAGTGGCGGTACATTCAATGATGGCGTTATATTTAAACTTGAATCCGAAATTACCTTTAGCAAATTACATGATTTTCAAGGATCAGCAGATGGAAGTGAACCGTATGGTGATCTGATTTTAGAAGGTGGTTTTTTATACGGATTGACAAGCTATTATGGCAACGACTATGGAACAATTTTTAAAATCAAACCCGATGGAACAAGTTTTGAAAATCTGCGCAGTTTAAATGGAACAACAGATGGCGATGCGCCCCATGGCTCGTTAATTTCGGATGGAGAATTTCTTTATGGAATGACATCCGCAGGCGGCCATAACATAGGGACTATCTTTAAAATTAAATTTGATGGAACAGGATATAATAAACTGCATGATTTCGGCAGAACTGCAGCTAATCCTATTGGATCTTTTATTTCAGATGGTACATTTCTCTATGGAATGACCACATATGGTGGTGGATACTGGTCCGGAACAATCTTCAAGGTATTACCCGATGGAAATAGTTATAGTACACTTTATAATTTCTATGAAGGAAACTCTCCATCTGGCTCTCTTCTTTTTGATGGTACATTTCTCTATGGAATGACTTCACAGGGAGGCTTAAATAATTTTGGAGCCATCTTTAAAATCTTACCTGATGGAACGGGTTATTCCAGAATATTTGACTTTGATGGCAGTAATGGATCCCAGCCGTATGGATCACTTATTTCCGATGGAACGTTTTTGTATGGAATGACCTACAATGGTGGTAACGATGTTGGCGTAATTTTTAAGATTAAGCCTGATGGTACCGGCTATGTTTCACTTTCGGTCTTCGATGAACCTGGTGCGGGTAATAACCCTATGGGTGATCTGCTGTTAGGGGGTAATACCTTATATGGCATGACCAGACAGGGAGGTATAAATAATCTTGGAACGATTTTCAAATTGAACAAGGATGGAACTGGTTATGCAACAATCCATAATTTCGGTATGCCTGGAGATGGAGCTTCCCCAAATGGCTCGCTCATTTCGGATGGAACCTTTCTTTACGGAATGACACAAGCAGGTGGGTTGGGTGCAGGGACAATTTTCAAAATAAAATTCGATGGAACAGATTATACCAACTTACTTAATTTTCAAGACAATGGAAGTAGTCCTTATGGCTCACTCCTTTTTGATGGATCTTACCTATATGGATTAACAGCCAATGGAGCCTCCTTTGATGAAGGAACTATGTTTAAGATATTACCAGACGGAACAGATCATACCGTGTTAGTCGATTTCACCGAAACAGTAAGTGGAAAAAATCCATATGGTTCTCTTCTTCATCTTGGTTCTTCATTGTATGGCATGACATCAGCCGGTGGAAATGCTAAAGGAGGAACGGTATTCAAATATGAGCTTTCCAATACTTGCCCGGGGGTAGCAACCATTACTGCAACAAATACGGAACTCACTGCTTCCACTGGCGATAATTATCAATGGTATTATTTCGGAGAAGTAATTTCAGGAGAGACAAATCAGTCCCTCGTCTATAATATGTTGGAGTATGGAGTATATTCTGTTGATGTTACAATAAATGGGTGCACTTCAACTGCGGATTTTGAGTATCTTATTACTGGGCAAGATCAAGAATCAATGCCGGGCATCCAGGTTTTTCCAAACCCAGTTAGTGAAAATGTATTTGTTGCCATACCCCAAACAGGTTATACGTTCAAAATAACAGATCTCTTAGGTAGAGTAATTCTTGAACAACCCGCAGAAAAAGGATTGAATGAGCTAAACACCGTTGACCTTACTTCCGGCTTGTATTATTTGGCCGTAAAATCACATGATGATGTGATTGTCTATAAAATACAGAAACAATAACTTTCGTATATGAAAAACCTCTTGTTAAAATTCGTTCTGCTTATCCCCATCTTTGGGCAGGTAGCGTGCGGGGAAGACATCGCTGAATGCCCCACTAAAATGTGTGTGATGTCCGGTGGCTGGAAACTTACCGAAGTCTTTATTGATGGTGTGAAAGACAGTGAAGATCTGAGTAAGTATCAGCTTATATTAAATTCTCCGACTCCGAAAGACGCAATTATTTCTGACTTTGATCGAACACAGCCCAGCGGCACAACAGATAATGGAAGTTGGTCGATCGAAAACAATCAAACCATTCTTCGGCTTATTCCAGACAATGATCCATTACTCACCGAAGATTGGCTAATTGAAAGTTTCACCTTGAGGAAACTCGTGTTAGTCATTACCCGTGATGTAAGCACCAAAGGAGGCCCTGCTGAAATTCGTTTCGTGCTTGAACCATTTTAGACGTTAGATTTTAGACACTAGACTTTAGATGAAAGACTTAGAACCAGAAACATTGAACCTGGAACTTTGAACTTCAAACCCAAAACTTTAAACAGTTTTTTTATGAAACAGACCCTCTCTATTTTCCTTATACTTTTTTCCACCACTGCATTTGCGCAAAATTGGTATGTTGGTATTACTGCTGGACCAACCTTTTCGAATTACAAAACCAAAACACCTTGGGAAGAAGTCTCGAACATTGGTTATACTTTTGGCGCAACTGCCTACAAACAAACAAGTGCAAACTTTGGTGTAAACTTCGGTTTGCAGTATATCACAAAAGGGTACAACCATGTGATTTGCAATACCATCACCGATAAACTAAATGCATCCTACCTAGAAATTCCAATCATGGCCGATTACACGTTTATCATTCCTTCTCTTGAAAATTTTAAAGCACACCTCAACCTCGGATTTTATTCTGCATACTGGTTAAGCGGAAAATATGAAACTGAAAGTTCAGATCCTGATGTTATTGATAGTTCAACCGAAACACTGGACTTTACTAAAACTGGCACATCACGTTTTGATATTGGCCCTAGTGGTGGTGGCAGAATTGAATACATTTTGAAGAATGGAAGTCTTTCGCTCGATTTTAGATATGAACTCGGGTTGATCGACCTTCAAAAACAAATAAATGACAACAGCACCAATACCAACCGCGCCTGGGTAATTGGTATTAGCTATATGAAACTATTAAGTAAGTAGCCGCCTATATTGAGCCCGTCCCATCCATAAGCGTTTCGAAACGCTAAAACAACTCAAGCCTGTTCTGGTTTGAGTTGTTTCATTTTATGATGATCTTAGCGAACCTCATTAACAAAATTTCTATGAACACAGTATTGAAAAAAATTCCCATGCTTGTGGTTAGCATTGCGCTGCTGGCATGTAATTCAAACAAAGAAACGGCCGTAGTTCGTCCGGATGTAAAACCACCTATGGCAGAGAAAAAACCTTTTGAACTGATAGCCAAGCACGGCCACAAGCGCAACGATGATTATTACTGGTTGAAGAATCGCGAAGATTCTGCTGTGATACACTATCTCAAAGCAGAGAATACTTATCGTGACACTATGCTGGCACACACCAAATCTTTGCGAGAAAAACTTTTTACTGAAATGAAAGGACGCATTAAGGAAAAAGATGAATCAGTTCCTTACAAGCTTGATGATTACTTTTATTACACACGATATGAAGATGGTGCTGAGTATCCAATCTACTGTCGCAAGAAAGGTTCATTAGAAGGTGCTGAAGAAATTATCGCCAATGGAAATGAACTGGGCAAAGGCCATGAATACTTTAGCTTCTTCGCAGAAACAAGTCCAAATCATAACATTGCAGCATTGGTATTGGATACGGTAGGCAGGCGTTTCTATACTGTAAAGTTTAAAGACATGCTTACCGGAAAAATGCTAACCGATAAAATTGGCGGAACCACCGGCAATGTTGAATGGGCCAATGACAACAAAACTGTTTTGTACGGCAAGCAAGATCCAAAAACACTACGAGGAAATCAAATTTTTAAACATACATTAGGTGCCGATCCTTCTACCGATGTTTTGGTATTCGAAGAAAAAGATGAAACGCTTTCTTGTTCCATAAGAAAGACACGATCAAAAAAATACTTCATTATAGGCTCCGGCCGAACAGATGCTTCCGTAAATTTCTATCTCGAGGCAGACAAGGCTGCTGGCAAGCCAATCATCATTGAGCCGCTGAAAGAAAATGTAGATTACAGCACCGATCACTACAATGACAAATTTTACATTCGCACCAATCTCGATGCAAAAAATTACAGATTAGTAGAAGTTGCTGTTGCTACTCCGGGAAAAGAAAATTGGAAAGATGTTATTCCAAATCGTGAGAAAATATTTTTAGAAGGCTATGAGATTTTTAAAGACTACTTAGCGCTGGAAGAATCAAGCGAAGGATTAAGCAAGGTTCGTTTAATCAAGTGGAGTGATCAATCTGAAAACACAGTAGACTTTGGTGAACCCGCATACCTTGCTGGCATAGGTAACAATCCGGATGTTAATTCAAATACGATTCGGTACAATTACCAATCCATGACAACACCGCCATCTACGTTTGATTATGAAATGACCACGCACGAGAAAACACTGTTAAAGCAACGCGAAGTACTTGGAGGTTTTGATCCTGCATTGTATCAAACTGAACGCGTAATGGCAAAAGCGAGTGATGGTGCCAGTGTTCCAATCTCTATTGTTTACAGAAAAGATAAATTCAAAAAAGATGGCAGCAATCCATGTTTTCAATATGCTTACGGATCGTATGGTTATAGCATGTCTGCTTACTTTAGTTCTACCCGTTTAAGTTTATTAGATCGTGGATTTGTTTATGCTATTGCACACATTCGTGGTGGTCAGGAAATGGGAGGACAGTGGTATCTGGACGGAAAAATGATGAAGAAGAAAAATACCTTCACCGATTTTATCGATTGTTCTAAATACCTGATCGAAAATAAATATTCCGCACCCGATAAACTTTTTGCCAATGGTGGAAGTGCGGGCGGCTTGTTAATGGGTGCTCTAACAAACATGGCTCCTGAATTATACAAAGGTATTATTGCCGATGTCCCTTTTGTAGATGTAATGACTACCATGATGGACGAAACCATTCCACTCACAACGTTTGAATGGAAAGAATGGGGCAACCCAAATATAGAAGAGGAATATAATTATATGCTTTCTTATTCGCCATACGACAATGTTGAAAGGAAAGCTTATCCAAATTTATTGGTAACAACAGGTCTTCACGATAGTCAGGTTCAATACTGGGAACCTGCCAAGTGGGTTGCCAAACTTCGTGATATGAAGACGGATAAAAATCTCCTTATTCTAAGTACAAATATGGATGCGGGACATGGTGGTGCATCAGGAAGATTTCAGGCACTGAAAGAAGAAGCTTTAATGTATGCCTTTGTGCTGGATTTAGTTGGGATTGACAAATAGTGTATATCAGTTTTCAAGTTCCAGGTTAAACATTGAACCTGGGACTTGGAACCTGAAACTATTTCTTCTTTTTTGCTGCTTTCGTTTTCTTAACGACTTTTTTCTTAACCGCCTTTTTCTTCTTCGCTTCTGCTTTCTCCTTTTGCTCCTCTTTTTCTTCCTTCGCCCAAAGCTTTATGTTTTCACGGATTACCTTCCAGTAGTCAGATCCATAATCGACAAAGATTTCTGCCTTTGCCGGAATATCTTTCTTTGATTCAATATAGGCCTTCTTTCCTTCTGTGACATACTCGCAGTTATTCAAAATACCTTTTATTCTGCCAATACCACGAGCATCATTTGCATACCGGGCCAATGCCTTTGGAGTCGGCAAAGCGTTGATAACATGATTTCGATTTACAAAGAAAATATACCCGTTGCGGCCGTCTTCATGCTTCACATCTTTCCAGATTGAAATTTTACCTTTGTATTCTACGATCTTAGTTCCTTTCGGGATGAATACTTTCGTGAATAAACCTTTTCCTGAATTCGGGATGGTTGATGTCTTAACGACCAAGTGTTTTTCTAGTAATGCCATATAAAAATTTGAGCGCGAATATAGCGGTATAGGTGAGATTATAAAAATGGAGCGATGAACACTTGAATTTGATGCTGTTAATCCTACCTGTCCTTTGCAGTCAGCTTAAATCTCAAATCTTAGAATAGTGAATAGAGTAATCCCGAAAACGCGCTGATGCCAATCCAAAGAATCATATTCAGTTTAAAGCGATGAAGGGCAACAAGCGAGATCACTATCCAGGCAATGGCAAACCAATCCGGTGAAAATTCAAAACCTTTTGGAAACACCACCGCTCTTCCAAAATAAAGAGTGAGGTTTAACACAACCCCAACAACTGCAGCAGTAATAATAGAGAGTATCGATTTCAATTTCTCATTCTCCTTGGTCTTCTCAATAATCGGTGCGCCAATCAGGATAAAGAGAAAACAAGGCAGGAAAGTATAGAAGGTTGTACTCAACAATCCAACAGTACCTGCTGCAATCGATCCACCATAAACATTGTAGCTTGCCATAAAACCAACAAACACTAAAATCATAATCAATGGTCCGGGGGTACTTTCACCAAGCGCCATTCCATCAATCATTTCATAACTCGATAGCCAATGAAATTTCTCAACACTCTCTTGTGCTACATAAGGTAACACTGCATACGCACCACCAAACGTTACGAATGCCGCTTTCGTAAAAAATAAGTTCAAAGAAATCCAAAACTGATTTTCAGGATCGATCATGTAAAACAGCCCGAATGGGATAATCCAAAGCACAACTCCAATCAGGATTTTCAATAAAATACTTTTTGTATTTAATCCATCATGAATTGGAGCCGAAAATTTATTCAGATAATACTGTGTTTCATTTGCATCAACCTTTGCGCCTGACTTAGAAGACATAAGCAATGAAGGGTAAACTTTCAACGCCAACAGGCTGATTAAAATTGACCCCAGAATAATCAGTGGAAAAGAAATATTAAAAAAGAAAATACAAACGAATGACACAACAGCAAGCGCATAGTGAAATGGAGTCAACAATGATTTTTTGCCAATCTTAATCATTGCTAAAATAATGATAGCGACAATCGCTGGTTTCAAACCATAAAACAAGGCAGCAACCCAAACGAGCTTTCCAAAGGATACATAGGCAACACTCAATCCCAGTAAAATAAAAATAGAAGGAAGAATAAAAAGAATGCCGGCCACCAAACCACCCCTCACTCCGTGCAACAACCAACCAATATAGGTAGCGAGTTGCTGCGCCTCAGGTCCAGGCAACACCATACAATAATTCAACGCATTCAAAAATCTACTATCCGAAATCCATTTTTTTTCTCTACAAGAAATTCATGCATAATGGCAATCTGTCCTGCGGGACCACCAAAACTTATAAAGCCAAGCTTGAGCCAGAATTTAAAGGCTTCGTTGAAGGTAGGCTTAGGTGGTGCTTCCATGGTGTTGGATGTAAATTATTCTTTCTTTCTAAGATCAAGATTATGAAAAACAAATAACCGTATGGCATGTATTTTCAAATATTCATTTCCAGCTGGTAATTGCTGAAACACGTTCATGTATCCAAGTTGTGCATTAATGTGTGATGTAAACTGATAACCAAAACCAATGAAAGCTCTGTTTTGATCGAAGTAATTGTTCACAATCTCTTTCCCAAAATTGATCATCACTTCGTTGTTGGCAAACAGAAACGGAGTCTTTGCCACTACTTGTTTTCCTTTTAGTGGAATAGTAAAAGCCATGTTATATCGAATGCGATAATTAAAACTATAGTCATCGATAAGTTCACCTGCCTCAACTTTTCTTCTGAATCGTTCTTCCAAACGAATCCATTGCATCATATTGAACCAACTTTTCTTCTCACTCCATTGTATTTGTTGCCATGGCCGATGTTCCGGCACAGCAGGTCCACCATTGTTTGAATACTTTGTTACATATGCATAACCAGCAGTCAGCTTGACATGATCAGAAAGATAATAAGTATATCCTGCCCTTGCGATGGTCATGCCAACGTTATCAACAAAGTTTCCAGTGGTACGCAGATGCAGGTCTAACCACATTCCTGATTTATTGGTGAACCGCGTTTGATTAAAGTAGCCGAGCCACATTTGCTCCTCTTCCTGAAATTCTTTTGTCTGCGAAAAAGCCTGATGCCCAATTATGAGCAACAGACTTAATACTAACCCAAAATTTTTATTCATGATTTTGTAAAACTAATTTCCTCTCTACGCTCTATACTATTGAGCAAGAGAAGAAATCTCAGTTTAGGTTTAAGTTTGAAACAAGTACTCAAAGCCAGCCTAAAGATTGATTTATAAATCAATCTTTAGGCTGGCTTTTCAATGCTTAGAATGACTGCTTTACGGTGACACCAAAGGTTCTTGGATCTCCAAGCACACCAGCATAATGTCCTGCATTACCACCTGCAGGTAATAGCTGCTCATAATAATTTTTGTCTAAAAGATTACGAGCCCATAACGATATTGTGGTTCCAGCCAAAGCTCTGAATCCTATTCTTGCATTAAATATTGCATAACCATCAATATTTAAATAAGCAGAAGGCGATGGACTTGAAGAGAAATCGGAACGATAATATGTATCAAACCCTAAAAAGAACTTTCCATCCTGGCGGAGAAAATTCACTGGCGTTGTAAACTCCCCACCTAATGATCCTGCCCATTTGGAAAGACCTGGAAGATCACCACCAGAAATATCCTTGAATGCTACCTGAACACCATCTACAGATGCCCCCGTTTCTTCAAGAGGTAATGGTGCATTCGTAAATTTAACATAGGTACCTTCTGTATATGCCAAAGCTCCATAGAAATTAAAATGTTTACTTGCCTTGAGGTTAGCATCAAGTTCAACTCCCCAAACATTTACTTTTTCGGCATTCGCAATATAGCCGCGGTTCACACCCAACTCGGGTGATTGAACATTTGTCTGGTAGTCATTGATGTCTGTATTGTGTACCGTTAGATTCAAAGTGAAATTATCGGTAGGCGTGGTTTTAATACCAACTTCAATATGCTTCACATCCTCCGGTTTAATAACAGCAAGATCAGTTGCTACTGCACCATTAATGGTTGGAAGACCAGCAACGTTTACACCCACCGGTTTGTAGCTGGTAGAATACGTTGCAAAGGCGTTGATACGCTTGCTTGCTCTGTACGCAATGGTAAGTTGATACGTTAAATTATTCTCATCGGCATCAGCAACATAAGACTGGCTGCTGTATACTCCATTTTTAAGATTTTGTAGTGCGATCTTCTCCGCTTTTGTGCCATCATACGTGGCCGTATCCAACCCACCATAGGTAACTCTATCATAGACTACATCTTTCTTGTCATAATTAAATCGAATACCCGGTAATACATGCAGGCCTTTGACAATCTCCCAATCTATATTGGCAAAGGCTGCCGCACTGGTAGACTGAATTGAGGCCTTGGTGTTAATGCCATATCCTTCAAAAAGTCCGGGTGTCTCCCACAACGCACTGGTTGAGCTCTTCGAAAAGCGCCACTGTGCATCACCTGATTCTTCAGTTCCATTAAT
>DAIQPD010000267.1:0-4828 GCA_036787535.1 Chryseolinea sp. | reverse complement strand
TCTTCCATACATTCCCAGTGCACCTGCACCAAGGGTTTTTCCAACAACCAGGTTATCACCCTGAGTGGCTAAATAATTTCCAATCTTGGCAAGTGTAAAACCACCACCAAAGAAAAGAAGATCTTTAATCGCATGTACATCATACCCTAAGCGCTTTGGGAAAGGCTGAGCCCAAACCAACATCATCATAAACAAAAATGCTTGTGCTAAGCTGGCATTAACTAAAGCCCACACCCCAAAACCCTGATATGCCAAAAAAATACCAATTCCCCCATAACCAACAGTGTACGAAATAATTTCAAACGATACCACTACTTTAAAACGCATATTGCGCTGGAGAAGCGCTTGAGCTATGAGTGTAAATGAATCAAACAAAAAGACTAAAGAGATTACTCGAAGCACATCTTTAAGATCCGGCATATTAAAGAAAACAGAGATCAATGGAGACAAGGCAATTAATAGTGTTGCAAAAAAAAGTCCCATCACTAACGATAGCGTAAACCCCGCGGTAAGGTGACGGTGTTCAAGTTCTGCACGTTGAATTAACGCTGGACCAACTCCCATTTGACCAAACATCTTTGAAAATTCTAACACTACCAGCGCTATGCTCATCACACCAAAAACTTTTGGCGAAACAAGTCTTGCCAAAACCGCCAGAACTCCAATTTTCAAAACCACCTGCACTCCACTGCCTAACATTATCCAGATAAATCCTGCGAATGCATGTTGTGTCAGATTTTTACCTCCCTTTCCACTGTCCCCCTCCTCCACATTATTTGTGACTTTCATATCATTTTAATTTCTTTTCAATCTACAACGAGTGCAAAGCCATCATTTAGAATATACATTTCCAAATATGACAAAGATGAAATTATAGTTGGCTATTTCTAAATTAAAATTGCTATCATAATGATAGTAATTTTAAGATTTAATAGATTAGCTTTGAGATTATTTATGACATCTAATTCCTGGTTTACGTATGTCAAGATTGGCTAAGATGTTACCTTTCATCTATTTTTTATTGGATGCCTCATCGATTGTTTTTTCGTATTATTTAATCCTCAGCTTTTCGAGCATTACAATAAGCACTGAAAGTTTAATTATACCTTTAGGTATTTGCATCATAATATGGACAGGAGTTTCTGGCATAACCAAACTCTATTTCTTCAACCTACACAATGGTGTACATTCACGCATTCTTAGTTATTTTAAAAGCTACGTCTATTTTTCCTCTATCTTATTTTTTCTAAGGTTATTTTTATCATCGACTATTTCATTACCCTTTGTTAGTCTGCTGTATATCATCGTGCTTTTTATACTATTAAACTGCATCATGAATTATGCATCAATCTGGCTTATCAGTAAGTTTAGACGCAGAGCTGCTAACATTAAGAAAACACTCATCGTTGGCGCAGGGTCGATAGCCATTCGCATCTCTAATTATCTTTTATCCAACCCTGATTTTGGCTTCCGCATTATTGGATATGTCAGCATGAAGGATGAAGAAAATCAAGTAGAGCAAAAATTAATACTGAGTGAGTTGGATAATCTGGAGAATTTTCTTTCTAACAACACGATCGATGAAATCGTTATCGCCTTACCCCATAAAGAAACAAAGTCAAAGTTAATAAGACGTATAATAGATGCGGCTGATCATCTGGGAGCTCGGGTCAGTTTTGTGCCAGACTATGAGGGACTCTTCGGCAAAAATTACAAAACCATTCTTGATAATCACTTGGTGGCGGTTCGGGTGAATCAAATGCCCTTAGATGAAGCATACCCAACTTTAGAAAAAGCAGTATTTGATTTTATTTTTTCAGTTGTAGTTCTTATACTTCTTACACCATTCTTTCTCTTTATCGCTATCTGCATAAAGATAGATTCCCAAGGTGATGTTTTCTATTGCCCTACCCGTGTTGGCCGAGGTGGAAGAAATTTCAGACTCTATAAATTTCGTACCATGAGTGATAATGATACTGAGAATGGTGGCACAAAATCAACGCAAAAGAATGACCCCCGTATTACGCCAGTCGGACGTATTCTCCGAAAATATAATTTGGATGAACTCCCTCAATTTCTAAACGTCTTGATGGGTGATATGAGCGTAGTCGGGCCAAGGCCGCACCGAAATTACCTTAATGAAAAGATGAAAGAACATGTCGAAAAATATATGGTTCGTCATTACTTCCGTCCTGGCATAACCGGATGGGCGCAGGTAAACGGATGGCGGGGACCAACCGAAACCGAAGAACAAATAACCCAACGATCGGCACACGATTTATGGTACATTGAAAACTGGTCATTCTCCCTCGACTTAAAAATTGTATGGATGACTATATTCGCCCGAAAGGCTTTGGAAAATGCGTATTGAATCAATACAATAATACAATCTACAGAACAATCTAATTAACTACACCTACCATAACCAGTCTACAACCTCAGCATCATGAAACATTCGAAAAAATTTGTAATCATTTTACTTTGCATTGTTTTGTTTACCAGTTGTGTTCCGAACAAAAAATTGATCTACATGCAAAAGCAATCTGAAAGTGATTTGGTCGCCATGTCAGGATCTATACATGCGTATGATGTAAAAGAGTATCGCTTTCAATTGAACGATATCATTGATATTAATATGAAAACCACAAGTCTGGAGTTAAATGAGATGCTCAACGTAAGAGATAACAGCACACAGTTGCGGAGTATGGATGGATTAAGTAGTGGTGATGCCTTCTTTCTTATTGGTTATACAATTGATGTTGATGGGATGGTTGAACTACCATTAGTAGGAAAAATTAAGATGGTGGGGTTAAATGTAAAAGAAGCAAAGCAAGCCGTTGAAGAAAAACTCGTAAAATTTGTAAACAAAGATAACTACTTCGTTCGCGTGAGACTTGGTGGGATTCGATACAGTGCTCTTGGAGAATTTAATCAGCCTGGCAAGTTTACAATTCTACAAAATCAAATTACTATTTTTGAAGCAATTGCTAACGCAGGTGACCTGACGGTGGTAGCCAACCGCAGTGAAATAGTCTTAATGCGGCAATATCCTGAGGGCATAAAAACGCATACTATAAACTTATTAAACGACAAAATTCAAGATTCAGAATTCTTCTTCATCAGACCGAATGATATGATTTATGCACGGCCGCTAAAGGTGAAGCAAATTGGAACAGGAGTAACACTTCTTCAAACGTTTCAGGTGTTAGTTTCCCTGGCTACTTTGTACTTGCTTTACCTAAATACGGTAGATTAACAATTCAATCTGATGCAGACAAGTGGGATGAATTCCCATCTGAAAAAACACACTATGAAATCACGAGCAGAAAGCACACCTTATCAACTTAACTCTATTGACGACAATGATTCTTTCGATCTGAAAGAAATGTTGAAGCCCTATTTAAAGCGCTGGCCACTGTTTGCTGGAACTGTTGCAATCGCTTTGTTGCTAGCCTATCTGGTTAACCAGTTTACTCCACCCAAGTATTTAATCGAAAGCAAATTTTTGATTAAAGAAGAGGAGAGCATGCTCAACATTTTTGATGCCGGTGAATTAGGGAATAATGGACTTTTACCAAAAGGACAAAAAGTAGCCAATGAAATCATTCTTCTTAAATCACGTGTTACTGCTGATCGCACGTTAGATCAACTGGCTTTTGATGTTGAATACCTGCAAGAAGGTACCTTTATCAACAAAGAACTCTACAGCAATATTCCTATCAAGGTAGAAGTAGACTGGAGTCATATTCAATTGACCAATGGTTTGATCCAAATATCATGGACTGATGACCATAGTTTTCAAGTTGAATTCATTGACCGAAACTATACTGAGGTTATTCCGAATGTAGACGAACGTTACCTTATTGCAAAACCAGACTCTACCAGGAAAAGATATGAGTCTAATGAGTGGATCGAATCACCCTTTAGCCGATTCCGCATTCAAGCCATCAACACGATAGCTCAAGGATCCATACTGATTAAACTAAGAGATCGCGAGAGTTTGATAAATCAATATACGGGTGACAATCTTCAAATTTCCTCTGCCGATAAATTATCATCCATCGTTTCATTATCACTTGAAACTACCCAACCACAAAAAGGACGAGACTACCTGAATACCTTAATGAAGGTATCCCTTGATAAAGAGTTGGATGAAAAAAATAGTATTGCAAGGAACACGATCAACTTTATCGATAATCAACTATCCGGAATTTCAGATTCTCTAAGTAACTCTCAAAGTAAACTGGAGAATTTTCGCAGTACAAACCGCACCAATAACCTCTCTCTAGAAACCAACACAATTTATGAAGAGTTGGGACGATTGGAGCAAACATTAGCAGCAGAGAATTTCAAAAAGAATTACTATGAAAATCTTCAGCGCTATATGGTTCGTGAAGAATATACGGATTTGGTTGTTCCTTCCGGAATAGGTATTGAAGATCCTGTTTTAAATAAATTGATAAACGATCTCATTACGCTGCAGTCGGAAAAATCAAGACTTTTATCTTCTCAAACGGAAAGTTCACCTACTGTGGTGAGTGCTGATTTAAAAATAAGAAGCCTGAATGCTTCCATAAAAGAAGTACTCAACAATGTAATTCGCAATGCAGATGTTGTTGTTACCGATCTTCAAAAAAGAATCCGACATATTGAAGGTCAGTTTGGGAGACTCCCAAAAACAGAGCAAGAACTTCTTAACATAAAACGTAATTATACCCTGAACGAAAGCATTTATACATTTCTCGTACAACGTAGAGCACAAGCATCCATATCCCTTGCCTCAAATAAACCCTCGAACAAAATCAGCGAGACGGCCGTGCTTACATTT
>DAIQPD010000058.1:0-23094 GCA_036787535.1 Chryseolinea sp. | reverse complement strand
GCCAGATATAATCTGCAAATTGAATTTCAACAATTGGCTTCGCTCCTACTGCCGACATTCCTGTTGTTGAACCAACAATGTATGCTTCCTGAATGGGTGTGTTGAACACGCGATCATCGCCATATTTTTGTGCCAGTGTTGCAGCTTCACGAAATACTCCACCCAATCTTCTGCCTACATCTTGTCCGTAGAACAATGCTTCGGGATGCTTCTTTAAAATCTCATCAACGGCATGAAGCGCTGCGTCAACCATCACTACCTTTTCCCCACCTTTCGGTGATCGAATACCTTTTTCTTCGGTAATAGTAGTCGGAGCAAATTCATGCGAATCAAAATCATTCACATCCGGATCGGAAGAATGAACGGCTCGCTCATAATCTTCCAATACCTTAGTCTCAGCATGCAATTGAATTTCCTGAAGCCTCTCTTTTGTTTCACCCTGACTGATTAAGTAATTATACAGTGAAACAATCGGATCTGATTTTTGATGCAACTCTAAATCCTCGCCTCGATACCATTCCTTTCGCACACCAGAGGTATGATGCCCTAAGAGCGGACAAGTTGCATGAACTAATATTGGACTTCTATGCTTTCGTACGAAAGCAAACGCCTTCTTTATTCCTAAATACGAATCAACAAAATCAGCACCATCAATTGACATTCGCTCCATACCTTTGAATCCACCAGCATAATGATATGCATCCATGGCGCGCATCTCTTTTCCGGTGGCCGATATTCCCCAGTCATTATCCTGAACCAAATAAACAATAGGTAATTTTTTTAACACCGCCATTTGAAAAGCTTCTGCTACCTCTCCTTCCGTTACTGAGCCATCACCCAATGAACATAAGACAACAGGCTTATCCAATGCTGATATCAACAAACCCTGGGATTCGAGGTAAGCAATTCCATGTGCGATACCTGTAGCGGGAATAGCTTGCATCCCAGTAGCCGAACTTTGATGAGGGATGGTTGGAAATCCTTCACGCTTTAACGAGGGATGGCCATAATATGTGCGTCCTCCGGAAAACGGATCATCGCGTTTGGCCATGAGTTGGAGCATCAGTTCATAGGGTTCCATGCCAATACCAAGTAACATCGATTCATCCCGGTAATAAGGCGAAGCAAAATCAAAAGATTGTAGTTGTAGTCCTGCCGCTAGTTGAATCGCTTCATGCCCACGAGAAGTGCTGTGAACATACTTACCACACACATCACGCTTCTCATCATAGGTATTTGCCAAACTTCTGGCCATACACATTAACGAATACGCTTTGATTAGAATATCAAGTTCGATTTCCAGACTAGATTTTTTCCTGGCTTTAGTGGTCTCTCCTATTGCCATAATACTATTACGTTGGTCTCGGGCTAAAGATAGGAATTTTCAATTACGTTGATAAAAAAGTCCACAGACTACAGTCGATAGTCCGCTGTAATACACTCACACAATATAGTTTACACATCTGTGGTCGATCGACAATCAACTGCGCACGATTAACGAATAACAATTAACTTTACCCCATGCCAACAAAAGAAACAATACGCGACTGGTTCTCCCACCTTCAAAATGATATCTGCAAACAATTAGAGGACACGGATGGTCAGGGGAAATTTATTCGCGATGAATGGGAACGTCCCGGTGGTGGTGGTGGTGTGTCGAGTGTATTGACAAATGGAAGTATCATTGAGAAAGGTGGTGTAAACTTTTCTGCAGTGTGGGGAAAAGCACCTGAGCCAGTTCTCAAATCACTAAACCTGAATGCGGATGATCAAATCGATTTTTTTGCTACAGGTATTTCCATTGTCATTCATCCCTTCAATCCGATGGTTCCGATCATCCACATGAACACGCGCTACTTCGAAATCCTGCCTGCCGGCAGGCAGGGAGACAATGGTATGTGGTGGTTTGGCGGTGGAATTGATCTTACTCCCCACTATGTAAACGAAGATGACGCACATTATTTTCATCAACAACTTAAATCAGTTTGTGACAAACATAACCCCTCCTATTATCCTGATTTTAAAAAATGGGCAGATGATTATTTTTTCATTAAACACAGAAACGAAACACGCGGCATCGGTGGAATATTTTTCGATTACCTAAAAGCTGAAAATAGTTTTACAAAAGAATCGCGCTTTGAATTTGTGAAAGATGTTGGCGCTTCATTCGCACCTCTCTATTCACACTTCATGAAAAAGAACAGCAGTCTTCCATTCTCTGAAAATGAAAAACAATGGCAGTCTTTGCGCAGAGGTAGATATGTTGAATTTAATCTGGTGTGGGATCGCGGCACAAAGTTCGGATTGGATACCGATGGCCGAACTGAATCCATTTTAATGAGTCTCCCACCTCAGGCCAATTGGGAATACAATCAAAAGCCAAAGCCTGAATCGAAGGAAAAGAAAACGTTATCGCTCCTCAAAAAAAATATTAATTGGATTTAAATCTTACATCCTCTACCTTAATTACAAATCCTTTGTAAAATTTTACTATGTTTCGATGTGCTGTTAAAAATCTGGCGTGTTATAAGCTTTATCGGGACAGACCCGAATCGTGAACGAAAAGAAAATCGTCACATTATTATCTGCAATAGAATTAGTCTGATTTTATCTGGTTTTACCTTTCTTTTGTTCGTTATCGCCCTGATTTATTTTGGTTGGATCATTACTGTTAAAATGGCTCTTGGAGCTACATTCTTTTTTTTGTTTCCAATTATTCTCAATCAATACGGTTATGTAAGCATCAGCAGAGTACTGTTGCTCCTATCACTAAATATGGTATCGCTTGTCGCATCGGTAGCCGATAAGTTTGATGTACCGGGCATGTTAGAAGAATTTCAATACTTTCAATTTCGGTTGTTGATATTAGCAGGAAGTATATTCCCCTTCATACTTTTTAAACTACAAGAACGAAAACGCCTCATCTCAGGCGTGCTCATTAGTTTCCTTTGTTTGGTATTTTATGATCCAATACATCACCTGTTTGATGTTGGGTATTATGATGTAGGCTTTTCCGCACCTAACTATTACTTTACCAACTACATGGTAGGTGCAACGTTTTTAATTATTACCGGAAGCAGCTTCTTTCTAAAATACAGCTTTGAAACATATGAGCGACAAAATGAGATTCTAATTGAAAATCTCAGTCAAGCCAAGGCTGTTATTCAAGAACAGCAAGAACAATTGGCATCTGAAAACATTTTACTTAACCGTGAAGTGGTTGAGAAGAACGCACAACTCTCACAAACCAATGAAGAGTTGATACGACACAACAACGATTTGCTACAATTCTCTTACACGGTTTCACATAATTTACGCGGGCCCGTGGCCAGCTTAATTGGACTCGTTAATCTATTCGAAAGAAAAGAATTAAAAGAGGACCATCAGGTAATTTTGCAGCACCTCGAACTCAGCTCCGAGCGATTAGACACAACCATTAAAGATCTGGGAAGTATTATAGACCTGCGTAACTCAGTCTCTAAAACAAAGCAGCGTTTGGAGTGGATTACTGAACTTGAGCATATAACCATGTTGCTTAAAAAAGAAATTGAAGATCAGAAGGTAGAGCTTGAGTCTGATTTTAGCGAAGCTCCAACAGTATATTCAATTAAGCCCATGGTGACGAGCATTCTCTATAACCTGGTGAGCAATGCTATTAAGTATCATTCGCCAGATCGAAAATTAAAAATTAATATCCGAACAACTCAAACCGATAATCTTGTTCGATTGGATGTTAGTGACAATGGAATGGGAATTGACCTGGATAAATTTAAGGACAAAGTTTTTGGATTGTATAAACGCTTCCATACCCATACTGAAGGAAAGGGATTAGGATTATTTTTAGTTAAGCTTCAGGCCGAAACGCTTGGAGGTCGTGCAGAGGTGAAAAGCAAACTGGATTTTGGAACAACGTTTTCAATTTTTATTTCCTCTTCCCATCAGGATAGCTGAGTCATTCGGTTTGCACTATACGTATAGAATTAATAATTTTGTCGTATAACAAAACAAGTTACCCATGGACGCAAAAATAACGTTAAGTTTCGATGAGAAAATCGTTCAGAAAGCAAAGAAGTTTGCCGATGCCAATAATGTAAGTCTGTCGCGCCTAACAGAATATCTTTATCGTAAAATAACTACAGAGAATTATAAAAATCTGGAAGACATGCCGGTGGCCGATTGGATCAATCAATTAGCCGAAGGAGAAGCTGCTTATAAAACAAAAACCCGAAAACGCGGTGCAATGAAAAAAGAATTCTTCGCTGCCAAACGATGAACATTTTTCTGGATGCCAATATTCTTGTTTCGGTTTTAAACAAAGAATATCCACTCTTTACTTACTCAGCACGCATTCTTACCTTAGCCGACAATAAAAAATTTACGGTTTTCACATCTCCTATTTGTCTTGCTATTGCATATTACTTTGCAGAAAAAAGAGCGGGGCAATAGCGGCAAAAAAGAAAATTGAGATCCTTACCCAAAAGATAAAAATTACTTCAGTTGATAATCAAACTGTGTCGCAAACTATTCAGAATAAATCAATTAGAGATTTTGAAGATGGATTGGAATATTATTCAGCACAGCAAGCCAAGTGTAAATGTATTATCACAGAAGATGTAAACGACTTTCACTTCTCATCCATCGAAGTGCTCAATTCAAAGAACTTCTTTGATGCATACATGATAAAGTAAACGAAGAGCCAGTTTTCGGACGCCAGTTACCAGTCACCGGTGACTGGTAACTACTTAGAGATTTTACCACGAACAAATCGATTTCGCGTTCGGTCTAACTTATTTTATAAAGTTTATTAAGGTAGTTCATCACAAACTATTTCTTCTTCGCTCCTAACGCAGCTTGCAACTTCACAACCTGAATTGCCAATTGATCAGCCACCGATGAATCTGAAATTGTCTCAGGAAACTGATTAGAAAAGAATGCTTTCGCAACCCAAACTTCTAATACATCATCAGCATTGATTGAATACGGTTCATACAGACGATTATCAGAAACCAACAACACCTTACTTTCATCATCGGCAAAATTGAAAATGCGTTTGAATACAATACCATCTTG
Source organism: Chryseolinea sp. (assembly GCA_036787535.1). GTDB lineage: Bacteria > Bacteroidota > Bacteroidia > Cytophagales > Cyclobacteriaceae > Chryseolinea. The sequence goes on along the minus strand of DAIQPD010000058.1, from coordinate 18,024 downwards.
CTTCGTTACTAAAATATAGAGCTTTCCATTTTTCACTGAAGAAATCGCTTCGAGGTATTCACCAAAAATAATACTACCGGGCTGAATCGGTAACATCGAATCGCCTTGAATCTCAAAGGCACGATAGGTTCTGTTCTTTGGGAGCATTGGCATGCTGATCTTCGGAAGATCTTTAACAAACTCCACATCCTGATACCCTGATAAATAGCCTGCAGATGCTTTTTGTGTAACCAATTCTACGTTCTCTTTATTATTACTGTCAACGGTAATGGCCAACACTTCTTTTCCTCGTGAAGAGGAAACTCCTTTCCTATCCTTCTCAGACACACGACTTAAATCGTGGTTCACCAACATATCGAGGTTTACCTTAAAAATTTTAGAGATGTCGAGCAATGAAACTAAAGGAGGAGTAGAACGCTCCTCTTCATATGCGCCAATGGCCGCTTGTTTTAAGCCCAATTTTTCAGCCAACTGCTTTTGAGTAAGACCGAGTTCAGTTCTTAGAAATTTTAAGTTTTTATTGATTAGCGCCATAGCTAAGGTTAAAGGTTCAAAGTTTCAGGTTCAAAGTTGTTTATACGTTTTAAATCCTGTGCGTATTTCATTAAATCTAAAATCAATTATCGATAGTCACTGATCACAAATCAACTCTATGATTTAAAAACTCAAAATCAGTAAGCGTTAGAGTACAGCAACATCAATTTAATTTCAGCAAACATAAATACTTACACACATAAACACTAAAACCCTTTTTAAATCGGTGCATGATACATCAACACGTTTCCGCAGATGTTCCCACAGGTAAAACCTGCAGGACGCATCACGAAAGTAATCGCCAACTACAGACGATCTATATACGAATTTGAAGCAGGCTGGAAAAATCCCAGCCTTCTTTCAAATTCTACTGCTATGGCTGACAGTGAGACAAAACTAAAATAATTAGTTTAGTATAAAAACAATTAACTAATATTTTTAGTTATTTAGCGTCATGGAACGGAACATCATACACTTGGACCTGGACGCTTTCTTCGTAGCGGTAGAGTGTAGAAAAGACTCAAAACTGAAGAATAGGCCTTTAATAGTAGGTGGAAGCAGCCGCAGAGGTGTGGTAGCCGCATGCAGTTATGAGGCTCGCAGATTCGGTGTTCACTCCGCCATGCCCATGTATCTGGCGCTTCAACTTTGTCCGGATGCGAAAGTAATTTCAGGCGATATGGAATCCTACAGCAAAGCTTCGCATGAAATTACCGAGATGATAGCAGAAGCTTCACCCTCTTTTGAAAAAGCATCGATCGATGAATTCTATATCGATGCGAGTGGTATGGACAAATACTTCGGAGCATTTCAATGGGCTACCGAATTACGTGAGAAAATCATTAAGGAAAGTCGCTTGAACATCTCATTAGGTATGTCCGTGAACAAGCTGGTTTCGAAAGTAGCCACGGGTGAGTTTAAGCCGAATGCCAACAAACATATTGTAGCCGGAGAAGAGAAAAATTTTCTTGCTCCCCTATCGGTTGATAAAATTCCGATGATTGGAAAACAGACTTCTTCCTTTCTACACGACATGGGTGTGCGCACCGTAGCTACTCTTCGTGATATGCCGATCAATTTTTTAGTAAGTGCCTTCGGTAAAAACGGCATCAGTTTATGGAATAAAGCTCATGGAATTGATGAAAGTCCTGTGGTTCCTTATACAGAACAAAAATCAATCTCTACCGAATGTACTTTCGAACAAGATACTATTGATGTGAAGCGATTGAAATCCATTCTGATCGCCATGGTTGAGAAGGTAGCCTTTCAATTGCGCGATCAAAAGAAATTAACATCGTGTGTAACCGTAAAAATTCGCTACTCCAATTTCGATACGGAAACCAAACAGATACACATTCCTTATACCTCGTCCGATCATGTATTGCTACGCGTAGTCACTCAACTCTTCGACAAACTCTATAATAGAAGAATGTTGATTCGGTTAGTAGGCGTTCGTCTCAGCAACCTGGTTCACGGCAACCATCAAATCAGTTTATTCGATGACACAGCCGAAACCATTAACCTCTACGAAGCCATTGATCGGATTAAACATCGTCATGGTGTAGAGAAAGTAATTCGTGCCACCACCTTAAATGTGAACAAGCGTGTGAGAATGGAGATGAATATGTTTAAAGGAAACGTATAACACCTATAGATACAAAAAATATAAACCAATAGAATAGATATGAAATCAACACCCGTAAAAATCGCCAGTCCAGTACAAGAATTATTTTTTATGATTGCACCACCGCCACACATTAAGAGCGATGTGTCAGTTTTAAAAGATGATGTGCATTATTTAATCGGTCATGAGTTTGAAGACCGGTATTCCAGAGCTCATATTTCTCTTTTTAAATATGATAATGTAGAACACATCGAAGGTATGCTCCATCACGTACAGGAGAAAGCGCAATATTTTAAACCCTTTAACATCTTTATTAAAGATCTAAATGTATTCCACCAAGGATCAAACCGTACGATCTATCTCGAAATCGTAAACAAATATCCTTTACGCGACATTTTTGAAAGATTGATAAAAGAGGACGTGAATTTTACTCCGAACATTACGGTTAGCCGAAATCTTACTTCAGAAGATTTTCTAAAGACCTGGCCATATTTAAAAGACCTAAAATACAGTCAGCATTTTCTGTGCGATCGGATTACCGTATTAGCACGAAGCGAAAACCGCTGGGTACATTATGCCGATATTGCTTTTGGGGAATAAAAACTTTAAATTAAATTACTCATGATATCAACGTTACAGGCTACTATGTCACCTTTAGAAATCCTTCGCAATCAATTTGGTTATGCTGCTTTTCGTTTAGAGCAGGAATCGATTATTAATGCTGTCCTTCAAAAGAAGGATACGTTTGTGTTGATGCCTACTGGAGGCGGCAAGTCTCTTTGCTATCAAATACCGGCATTGGTTTTTGAAGGCCTTACTATTGTGATCTCTCCGCTCATTGCTTTAATGAAAGATCAGGTAGATGCACTTCGTATCAACGGAATTGATGCCGCTTATTTAAACTCGACTCAAAGCACGCAGCAACAAGGGGAAATACTGAGGAAGATCCGATCAAAGGAACTGAAATTACTTTACCTCGCACCAGAAAGTAATTTTTTCAAACAACTTCCCTCGTTTAATGTAAGTCTCATCGCCATTGATGAGGCCCACTGCATTTCACAATGGGGCCATGATTTCCGCCCGGAATACCTAATGCTGGCTCAGCTAAAACGATCTATGCCACATGTGCCTGTTATAGCACTCACGGCAACGGCAGATCGTTTAACCCGAAAAGATATTCTTGAAAAATTAGAGCTTAAAAATCCGGTAACATACGTATCGAGTTTCAACAGAGCTAACATTCAATACACAGTTGAGCCCAAGAAAAAAAGCTACGAAAAGCTTCTTCATTTCTTAGAGACACGAAAAAAAGAGTCAGGTATTGTGTATTGCCTGTCTCGCGCTTCAACTGAAACACTTGCTGAGGACCTGAGGAGAGAAGGCTATGATGCTCTATCCTACCATGCTGGTATGGATAAAGATCTCCGCATCAAACATCAGGAGATGTTTTTGCGCGATGAAGTCAACATCATAGTAGCTACCGTGGCATTCGGTATGGGGATCGATAAATCAAACGTGCGGTACGTTGTGCACATGGATTTACCCAAAAATATTGAAGGTTATTACCAGGAAACAGGTCGCGCAGGTCGGGATGGCCTAAATAGCGAGGCATTATTGTTCTATTCCTACGCGGATGTGACCAAGATGAAAAAGTTTGTGGAGATCGAGGGTAACGAAGACCAAAGTAAAATCCAGTTGCGCAAGCTGGATCAAATGGCTACTTACGGTGACCTTCCAACCTGCAGAAGAAAATATTTACTGAATTACTTCGATGAGACATCAGCTGATTATTGCGGGAATTGTGATGTTTGTCTTACACGTGTTGAACAGATTGATGGAACTACACAAGCTCAAAAGATTATTTCTGCCGTAACACGATTGAAAGAACGCTTTGGTGCCGGATACATTATTGATTTTTTAAGAGGATCGAATGCAGCAAAAATTCACGAGCACCACAAACATCTGATCACATTTGGCATTGGCGCAGATACCAGTAAAGAAGAATGGGCTGGTATTATTCGCCATCTTATCGCGCAAGGATATCTCCTGAAATCTGAGGATACCTATCCTATTTTAAAACTCACAGCAAAAAGCGATAATGTGTTAAAGGGATTAGAGCGTGTCATGATCACCAAAACAAAAGAAAAGGTTGAAGGGGTTGAGGTTGAAGCCGATTACGAAGTAAATCTCTTTCAACATCTGAAAGATGTAAGGCGACAACTGGCAGCAAAGGAAAATGTGCCGGCATACATTGTACTTTCCGATGCTACACTTCTGGAACTCGCAACCTACCTTCCTCATAATAAAGAAGAGTTTAGAAAAATATCAGGCTTCGGTGAAATCAAGATTGAGAAATATGGTAAACAGTTTTGGGATGTTGTTGCCGACTATTGCCGAGAACATAATTTAAATTCACGTATCCACCTTAAATCTCCAAAACGTATACGTACGGAAAGACCAGAAAAAGAAACGGATACAAAATTACAAAGCTATGAAATGTTCAAACTAGGACATTCGCTCGAAAAAATCGCTGAACTCCGTAAATTGAGCTCCAGTACAATAGAAGGACATCTTGCTTTCTATATACAACAGGGCCAACTCGATATCGATCAACTCATCGATGCTTCAAAAATACCTGTTATTCAAAAAGCAATTGAACAAGGAGACGGAAAAATATTGTCATCCATTAAAGGATTACTGGGAGATTCATATAGCTATGGAGAGATTCGTATAGTGATGGCATATCTAAATAGAAGTAAGAGTTGAAAGTTAGTTGGAAATTAAATCGCAGCTCTACACCTCGGTCTGTGTCCCCACAGACCGAAACTACCCTCTTATTATTATTACTCAAACAATACAAGATCATGATTTTCCGCGAATCAAAATACGGAATCAGGAGTTCTAAAATGATCATAGGAGATGTTTACTTCTGGACAGACACCATTAAAGATTGGAATAAATTATTGGCAGGCGATCATTTTAAAACAATAATCACAGATTGCTGGCTTGAATTAGTAAAACGAAAAAAGATTGCACTTTATGGTTTCGTTATCATGCCCAATCACCTTCATGTTCTATGGGAAATGATTTCCGAGAATGGAAAAGAAATGCCAAACGCGAGCTTTAATAAGTTTACCAGTCATCAATTCTTAAAGGATTTAAGAATGCACTCGTCTTCAGAAATTTCATTTTATCAAGAAAATGATGACGGCTGTAAACACCGATTCTGGCAACGCAATGCGTTGGCTGTACAAATGGATTCAAAGGGGAAAGTCGAACAAAAGCTAGATTACATACATTTAAACCCACTTCAAGAACATTGGAATCTGGCCAATAAGCCAGAAGAATACAAATGGTCTTCAGCTTATTTTTATGAAACTGGCATTGATGCGTTCGGCTTCATAACGGATTACAGGGAACGGTTTTAGAATTAGCATTTCGCTATTCAAATTCATAATCCCGGCAACAATAAAATCCGTGGTCTGTGTCCTCACAGACCACAAGCAACAAAAGTGTTCGGTCTGTGGGGACACAGACCGAGGTAAGGGTTGAAAACTAAATCACAGGCCAATGTCGTTTCCTTCTGATAGTAACCCCGGCCTTAAGGCCGGGGTTACGCACTAGGTTTAACTTTGGCTTTAGCCCCTAACAATTTGAAATGCACTTAAGGAAGCAACATTGAATCTTAGTGTGAAAAAATAAAAGGCCGAAATATATACAGAGGTAAAACCAATTCATTCTACTATGTACCTCAACTGTCACACTGGCTTTAGTTTTAAATACGGAACCTTGCCGATCAAAACGCTATTTGAAGAAGCAAAGCGTTGTGGTGTGCATAAACTGGTATTAACAGAAATAAACAACACAGCTTCCTATCTGGAAACGTTAAGAATATGTGAGGAGAACAAGCCTTGTGAAAATGGTCTTACAAAATATAACAAAGAAGCATACTCGCTTGATATCGCTGTCGGTATTGAGTTTAGAATCGAAAATGAACTGCTCTACATTGTTATCGCGAAAAACAATAATGGCTTTGAAAAGATCAATCGATTTTTATCCTATCATAACAGAGAAGCCAAACCACTTCCTAAACGTGCACCTGAACTGGAAGATGTTTTTATAATTTACCCTTTCGGAAAAATCAAAGTTGATCTGCTAAAATCAGCAGAATACATTGGCATAGGTAAGCATGATCTTCATCACCTGTCCCTTCATCCAGACAAGGAACTATACTTGCAAAAATCGGTGATCCTTCAACCCGTTACCTTTCTTCCTCCTGAAAAAAAAGGAAATAAATTAATTTATAGAGATCACAACACCCATCGATTGCTGCGCTGCATTGCCAACAATAGCTTGTTAAGCAAACTCCCGGAACATCATCAGGCTCGCAAAGATGAATTCATGATGCAGGAAGATGAATTGAAAAAATATTTTGAACAGTATACCGAATTGATCTCAAATACAAAATCTTTAATTGATCAATGCTCCATTGAATGCCAACAGGGAGAAGATAAAACAATGAAATTTTTTAGGAGAACTAAAAAACAAGACACTGCTTTACTCCGAAACGAAACGGCAAAAGGGTTTAAACAAATCTATAAGGATAACGCTGTTATCTGGAAAGATCGAATTGAAAAGGAATTAATGATCATTGAGAAGAAGGGCTTTACTTCTTACTACCTGATCACGTACGACCTTATCAACTTTGCCAAATCACAAGGATATGCTTTCGTGGGGCGTGGTAGTGGCGCAAACAGCACGGTGGCATATTGTCTTGGTATTACCAATGTCGATCCTATTGAGCTTGACTTGTATTTCGAGCGCTTCCTCAACGAAGAGCGCACTTCCCCTCCTGATTTTGATATCGATTTCTCTTGGGACAACCGCGATGCCATCTATGAATACTTGTTCAATACCTACGGAACAGATCATGTTTGCTTGTTGGGTACACATGTTACTTATCAGGGCAAATCCATTCTACGCGAATTGGGGAAAGTATTTGGCTTGCCGAAAGAAGAAATAGATCAGCTGGTGGAGACACGAAGACTAAGCGTAGAGCGTGATCACATCGGCAAGATGGTATACGCCTACGCGGCATACATTGTGGAGAAAGAATTGCCAGCCAATATTTCCATTCATGCCGGTGGTGTGCTCATCACTGAAAAAAGTATTTATGCTTATACAGCCACCAATCTTCCACCGAAAGGATTACCAGTTTCGCATTTCGAAATGCATTCAGCAGAAGATTTTGGGTTACATAAATTTGACATCCTTAGTCAACGCGGGCTTGGGCATATCAAAGAAACCGTTAAACATGTAAAACGAAATAAAGGAATCGACATTGATATAAATCGTTTTAATGATTTTAAGAAGGATGAAAAAATAAAGGATCTCATGCGGCATAGCAAAGCGATGGGATGCTTCTATGTAGAATCTCCCGCCATGCGCATGTTACTAGGTAAATTAGAATGTGAAGATTACCTCACATTGGTAGCAGCCAGTTCCATCATTCGTCCCGGGGTGGCCAGTTCTGGAATGATGAAGAAATACATCGAGCGATTTCGTGCTGTAAAGAATGGCGGTACGTATGAGGCCCTGCATCCTATAATGGATGAATTGATGAAAGAGACCTATGGTGTAATGGTGTATCAGGAAGATGTGATTCGCGTAGCGCATTATTTTGCGGGACTTACCTTAACCGAAGCTGATGTATTGCGCAGAGGCATGTCGGGGAAGTATCGTTCGCGGACTGAGTTTGATCGCGTGCGCGAACGATTTTTTGAAGGCTGTAATGAACGCAAATATCCTCAGCACATCAGCGAACGGGTGTGGTTTGAAATTGAAAGTTTTGCAGGGTATTCATTTGCCAAAGGGCATTCGGCCAGTTATGCAGTGGAGAGTTATCAGAGCTTATTCCTGAAAGCGCACTATCCATTGGAGTTTATGGTTGGTGTGATTAATAATTTCGGTGGCTTCTATCAAACTGAATTCTATTTTCATGAAGCACGCATGAATGGTGCATCAATTGAACCACCCTGCATTAATCATAGTGAATACCTTACTAACATCTTTGGCGAATGTATTTACATTGGTTTCATTCATTTAAAGAGTTTGGAAAGTAAGGTGGCAAAACAAATTGCCATTGAGCGTAATCAAAACGGTAACTTCAAAAGTCTTGATAATTTTTTACGGAGAGTAACATTGGGTTTAGAACAGGTGCGCATTCTCATTCGCATGGGATCATTTCGTTTTACAGGAAAAAGTAAACAGCGTTTACTGTGGGAAGCCATGTTGTTTTTAAGCAATACCAAATCGCGCGACAAAACAACAGCGCAGATTTTCGACACAGAATCCAAAGAGTTTCCATTACCTGCATTGCAACGAGGTAATTTAGATGATGCCTTCGATGAAATCGAGTTGCTGGGTTTCCCGTTATGCGATCCTTTCAAATTAGTAGACGCAAAAGATTTTGGTAATGTTTTGTCACTCCAACTCATTCATAACATTGGCAAGTATGTGCACATCGTGGGTTATGTAGTAACGACCAAAAGTACCAGCACTAAAAAAGGCGAGCTCATGTATTTCGGCACCTTTTACGATCAAAAGGGTGAAGTGTTTGATACCGTTCACTTTCCGGATGTGGCACGTAAATTTCCATTTCGGGGAAGAGGATTTTATTCCATGAGAGGTAAAGTGGTAGAAGACTTTGGCATTGCCATGATTGAAGTACACCACATGGAAAAAGTGCCAATGGTTAATAAGCGCGCTGAAGATTTTATGCGTGAAGCTCCTCAAGAAATGAGAGGCGTTCAACAACCTACTACATACTAAAATTATCAATAATCAACCTCTGGAAACACCTCTTCCAATGATAGAGTTAGTCCCGGGAAGGTAATTGGCGAAACCCGATCCGTGCGGATGTACGGCTTAAGAATACCTTCGTACTTACCACTTGCATTGAGTGTATAGATTAATAGTGTTTGTTCCTGTGGATGAATAACCCAATATTCCTTTACACCGGCTTCTTCATACACATCAAACTTTTCATTCAAATCTTTTGAGGATGTACTGCTGGAAAGTATCTCGATAATCCAATCGGGTGCACCCAGGCATCCACGTTCATCAATCTTGGTTGGATCACATACTACACAAATATCGGGCTGCACCACCGTGGTAATATCTTTGTCTGTTTTTTCTTCCCATGAAAGAGGTAATCGTACATCGAATGGCGCAATAAATACCTGACAGCTTTTTCCGCGAAGATAGTTCCATAACAGCCCGAATAAATTACCTGCCGTTATCTGGTGCTTGCTACTCGGAGCAGGCGACATCTTATAAATCTTCCCACGAATTAATTCCTTCATCTCATCCCACTGCCATGTGAAATAATCGGAATAGGTATAACTACCAGAAAGATCGGGTTCTTCTACTTTCATACACTAAAGATAGAGCCAATGTGAATATCGTACAAGCTCAATACAACAAAGGTATTACGTTCATTTCTTAAAAACCTTCTTATACTCCTCTTCATTAAACCCAACGACCATAACCTGATCATTGGTTTCAATCAAAGGCCTTTTAATGATGCTCGTCTTTTCTTTCATCACGGCAACGGCAGCTTTTTCATTTGTTACTTTTAATTGCTCGGCCCCGGTTAAATCTCTCCACGTAGTACTTTTCTTATTCAGGAGCTTCTCCCACCCCACTTGTTTGCTCCAATTCTTTAACTTCGTCTCACTAATACCTTCCGCCTTGTAGTCATGAAATTCAAATTTGATTTTGTTTTTGGTCAACCATGTGGTAGCCTTCTTCACTGAGTCGCAGCTCTTAATTCCGTAAACAATCATCATAAATTTTAGTAGTTTTCCGATTATAAAACGCGAAAGTATGCATTTAAAATTGATGCCCGTAGTATTCTACATAACACTCGCAAGTTTCTTGTTTTCCTGTCAACCCAAAACTAATTCTGAATCTGTCATGAAGTCAACCGAAAACGATATTCACTCTTTTGCTCAACCTGAAGAAGCTCGGGCTACACATTTACATTGGACCGCCAATGTTGATTTTGAAACAAAAACCATCGCGGCTGTTGCATCATGGTCAATCGAAAAAAAGGCAGATGCTGATGTTATTATCTTTGACACCAAAGGATTGAACATCGAAAAAATAACATTGGATAATGATGCACCCACCACATTCAAACTCACAGAATATGATTCATTGTTAGGCCAAGGTCTTGCCGTGCTCATTCAATCGAACACCAAACAAGTAAATATTTATTACCAGACTTCTCCAGAGGCAGAAGCGATACAATGGTTAAAACCTCAACAAACAGCTGGTAAGAAGTTTCCATTTCTGTTTACACAATCACAAGCCATACTCGCTCGCAGTTGGGTACCTTGTCAGGATTCACCCGGTATGCGTTTTACCTATGATGCTGATGTAACCGTTCCGAAAGATTTGTTGCCGTTGATGAGTGCATCTAATCCAATGACAAAAAATGCAGAAGGCGTTTACCATTTTGAAATGAAGCAACCCATACCGTCTTATCTTCTTGCCTTGTCGGTTGGCGATCTTTCGTTTGCTCCCATCAGTGAACGCAGTGGAATTTATGCAGAGCCAAGTATACTAGATACAGCGGCTTGGGAATTTGCTGATCTCGAAAAAATGATTGCTGGTGCTGAATCCTTATCCGGTGCATATCCATGGGAACGTTATGATGTGTTAGTACTCCCTCCTAGTTTTCCATTCGGAGGCATGGAGAATCCACGACTTACCTTTGCGACACCTACTATTCTTGCGGGTGATCGATCACTCACTTCACTCATTGCACATGAACTTGCTCACAGCTGGTCCGGAAATTTAGTGACGAATGCTACCTGGAATGACTTCTGGTTAAACGAAGGCTTCACCGTTTATTTTGAGACTCGTATTATGGAGAAATTATATGGACGTGACTATGCCGAGATGTTAGCTTCTTTAAATCTTCAGGACTTAAAAGATGAAGTTAAGTCGTTAACCACTGATGGGCATGCAGCTGACACCAAACTAAAATTGAATCTTGAAGGAAGAAATCCAGATGATGGGGTAACCGAGATCGCTTACATTAAAGGATACTATTTTTTACGTTCCATTGAAGAACAACATGGACGAGAATACTTTGACAAGTTTGTGAAAGACTATTTCACACAAAATGCATTTAAAGCAATGACAACCGAAAGTTTCATTCCATTCATTAAAGACTATTACAAAAAACAATTCAATGTAACGTTAGAAGATACTTTTTTCAAGACATGGATTTTTACAGAAGGATTACCTGCCGATTGCCCAACTCCTGCATCTACAAAATTTGATGAAGTAGATACGGTAATGACGAATTGGACGAAGACACAAAAACTGGAAAGTACTATCACAAAAAACTGGAGTACGCATGAGTGGCTTCATTTTCTGAAAAATCTACCGAATACACTTTCACTACAACAAATGAAAACACTGGATAACACAGGAAACTTCACCGCTTCCGGAAATGCTGAGATCATTACCGTCTGGGGAACACTCGCTGTTCAACATCAATACAAAGCAGCGTATCCAAATATTGAAATCTTTCTCATCAACACCGGACGAAGAAAATTCTTAATGCCTTTATATGGGGAAATGATTAAGACTGAGGATGGAAAAAGACGAGCTCTCGCTATTTATGAAAAAGCCAGACCGAATTATCATTTTGTTACAGTAAACAGTTTGGATAAGCTACTAAAGTAAGGTCTTGAAACACTTAATCAAATGGAACAGAAATCATCAGGTTACTCCGGAACGCCACTGGCTAAAAAGCTAGGCATCAAAGAGGGTTTTAAAATCAGATTAGTCAATCCACCTGATAATTACTTTGAGTTGTTTGATGATCTACCAAAGAGTATCACCATGGCGAAAGATAAAAAGTCGAAGAAAAATCTCATTCACTATTTTACGAAGCAACTGGCCGACTTAGAAAAAGACATTGTTGCCTTGCGAAATGAAATAGAACCAAACGGAATGATCTGGATCTCCTGGCCAAAGAAAGCTTCCAAAGTCGTTACGGATATTACTGAAGATGATATCCGTGCCCTGGCGCTGGTCAATGGATTGGTGGATATTAAAGTTTGTGCCGTAGATGAGATTTGGTCCGGATTAAAGTTGGTTATTCCAGTTAAAGATAGAAAGTAGCGTACGTCCACAACTATAAAAAATTTCTATTCACACCTCAACGCTTCAACAGGATTGGATTGCGCTGCTTTTATAAAGTGATAACTCACCGTTAACCATGCAATACCAGCAGCCACTACTCCACCCAATAAAAATACAAGCGGACCAAGTTCAATCCGGTAAGCAAAAGTACTTAGCCATTCCTTCATGGCGTACCACGCCAGTGCGGATGCTATCATAAATGAAATTCCTACCAACACCATAAATTCTTTTGAGAGCAATGTATTGACCGATGTTACAGATGCTCCCATCACTTTGCGAATACCGATTTCTTTTGTTCGTTGTTCCGCTGTGAAAGAGGCTAATCCGAGAAGCCCAAGACAAGCAACAAATACAGCAATGACACTCATGGCGGTGAAGAGCTGACCCAGCCGTTGTTCTTCGCGAAAGAGTTCATCAAAGTTCTGGTCGAGAAACGCAAATTCAAATGGCTCTTGAGGTGCGTATTGTTTCCACATCGTTTGTACTGAAGCAACAACCTCTTTAGGATTTCCGCTGTAACGAATGAGCATAATAACGGCTTTCTTTTTTAAAGATGGAAGAATAACCAATGGCTTCACTTTCGCTTTGAACGATTCGAAGTTAAAGTCTTTCACAACACCAATAACATGCATACCGGAACTAGCACCTGATCCATCTCCCGTCAATTTTTCGTTGAGTGGGTTATTCCATCCCAGTTCTCTTGCAGCCGCTTCATTAATTACACAGGCTCCGGAATCTGAGGCCAAATCTTCAGAGAAAAAACGTCCACTCGCTAATTCAATTTTTAAAACATCCAAATGATTATGATCTGTATAGTACATTGGAAATGCGATATCTTTGGTTGTACCCACAGCGCGATAAAGTCCAACCATGTCTATTCCGGGAAATGCATTATCGGTGTAACTAACCTTCTCAATACCCGATTGATTGTTGAGCGCTTCAAGAAAAGTCTGCTGACTATTTTTCAGCAGCAATGTGTTTTTAAGAACCAATACATTTTGTTTATCCAGACCAATATTCTTGTCCTGCATATAATGCAGTTGATTATACACTACCATGGTACAAATCATGAGCGAAATGGAAATGGTAAACTGCACCACTACCAACGTACTTCTGATTCCCTTGCTCTTCATTCCTGACTTTACATTGCCCTTCAATACATCGATGGGATTAAAGGAGGTCAGGTAAAACGCAGGGTAACTTCCGGCCAGCAAGGCAACCACGACAAAAACAATTAGCACACTAACTATTATCTCCGGAGTGAGCATGGTGCCAAACGAAAGTTGCTTACCCGAAAGCAAATTAAAGGCAGGTAATAGAAAGTACACCCCGGCTATCGCAATCAGTATAGCAACAAAGACATACAAAAATGATTCAGATAAAAACTGGGCAATTAATTTTGAGCGCACTGAACCTAATGTTTTTCGTAGTCCGACCTCCTTGGCTCTGCTGGCGGATCGGGCCGTGGATAAGTTCATGAAATTGATACAGGCAATGAGAAGAATGAATGCACCAACAGCAGACATAATATAAATGTATTTGATATCACTTGTTGGTCCTAATCCATCAATTTCTGGATGAAACAAATGATTGCTCGACAACGGATAAGAGAAGAATGTAAAAATACCTCCCTTCTTTTCAAACTCGTTCATACTTACACCAAAGAAACCTTCGATTTCAGGTGCAATATGTGTACTAATGATCTCTTTGAATTTTGATTCGATCGCTACAAGCGTAGTCTGCGGATCTTTCCGAAAGTACACATACGTTTCGCCCAGGTCTCCCCATCCTCCCTGCTTCATCGCCTCAACCGATACCGATGAAAGCAGGATATCGTATTGTATGTGTGAGTTTGACGGTACCTTATCGGAAACTCCGGTAACCGTAAAGGCTTTGTTGTCATTGCCGATTAAGATTATTTTTCCCAGAGCAGGCCTATCACCAAAATATTTTAGGGCAATGGCAGTTGTAATCACTGCAGAGTTGGGATGCTTTAAGGCAGTTTTGTTATCTCCTTCTAATAATTTATAAGAGAAGAATTCAAAAAAGTTAGCGTCAGCATAAAACGCTTTGGTTTCGGTAAAGGCTTTATCCTCATACTTTACAACCAGGTTTCGTAATAACCAGGGATTAATTCTTGTCGCCTGTTCAACACCAGCAATCGTATTCACCATTTCGGAAGCAAGGGGTGGACAGGTAGAGGCCATTTTATATTCCTGTCCTCCAAAATTTATATGAAGTCCTACATGGTAAATATTTTCATAGTCTTGGTGGAAGGTATCAAAGGTAAGCTCATCATATATGTACAGACCAATCAGAAAACAGGATGTCAGACCAAAAGCCAATCCCGAAATATTCAAAACGGAATAGAATTGTTGTTTTCGAATATTGCGCAAAGCAACTTTAAAGTAATTCTGTAACATAGTATTACGGTTTTGATAAACTAAGAACGCAATACAAGGATGAGGGACAAAAGGAAAAAGTTGACTCCTCAAGTAATAAATTCTGCTACCTCAAATTCTCCTCGAACAATTTCAAAATCCGCTTATACTCATCCGTCCAACTGCTGGGTTCTACAAATCCGTGATCCTCCATCGGGTAAACGGCCATTTCCCAATTGTCTTTTCCTAATTCTATTAATCGTTGTGTTAACAATACAGCATCCTGAAAGTGAACATTCAAATCCACCATTCCATGACAGATCAGTAAGTGACCCTTCAGCCCATCAGCATAATAAAGTGGCGAACTTTTCGCGTATGCGATACTATCCGTAGACGGTTCATTAAGAATGTTGGCAGTATATGGATGATTATAATGTGCCCAATCCGTAACCGGACGCAACGCAGCTCCTGCGGCAAATACATCAGGAGTCGTAAACATCCCCATTAAGGTAATGAAGCCACCATACGATCCACCATAAATCCCGATTCGTTTTGGATCAATATTACATTTCTCCACGAGCCAGTTTGCACCATCCACATTATCCGTTAAGTCTTTTCCTCCCATGAATCTATAGATTCCGGTACGCCAATCTCGTCCATAACCAGCGCTGGCACGATAGTCCATATCCAATACAGTGTACCCCTTGTCGGCCAACAGATTGTGAAACATGTATTCGCGGAAATAACTGCTCCACCATTTATGTGCGTTTTGAAGATAGCCAGCACCATGTACAAAAATTACAGCAGCACCGTTGGGGTTTGTCGGACGATATACTCTTGAATAAATTGATGCGCCATCTCGTGCATTAATAGTCAATACTTCCGGATCGCGCCATGCATAAGATTTAAACTCTTCACTCAAAGAAGAAGTGATGGGTTGAGGTTTTCCGTTCATCTCCTGAAGATAAAGTTCCCACGGTTTATTGCTATAGGAGTATCGAATCGCCAGAAATTTTTCATTCGGAGAAAGTGCAACTTCATTCGCTCCTGTCAAGCTAGTGAGCTTCTCAGCCTTTCCTCCCGCAACCGGAAGCTTATAAAAGTGTTTTTCTCCCGGATGCACTTCATTCGTAGAAATGTAAAAATACTTTTTATCTATAGATAACTTCGCTGATTGCACTTCATACTTCCCTGATGTAAGCACCTGTTTTTTTTCTGTCCTTATGTTATAGGTATATAGATGCGAGTATCCTGATTCCTCAGATTGAAACCAAAGTGTTTTGTTATCACTAAGCCATCCTACATTGTTACCATACATACCAGGTCCACCTATCCAGGCATCATCATGTTGACGATCGATTACCCTTACTTTTTGGGTCGACAGATCAATCGAAACAATCCAACGATCTTTGTTATCATGCGAGCGAACGATTAACGCATTGCTCTTGCCATCCTCAGACCATATAAATCTTGAAAAGTTTACCTCTCTTACTTTCGGCTTTTTTTCCTTCTTTAATTTTTCATCACCCTTGTCTTCGTCTTTTGCAATTACTTTACTTGAATATTCCTTCCTAAACTCCGGGGTCTCAAAAACTCCTGGAAGCTCATCCATAGTAACTTGGATAACGGTATCTCTTTCAATTGAGTAAACGAATAGCTCGTATGTCTCGTGTTGACCTCCAACTTTTGTACGTGCAGAAATGTCTTCCGTAAAACCTGACTCAGTAACATAGTTTGGAACGATCGTACTCTTTGTACCCGAAGGAGCTTTAGCAAGACGAAACGTTACAAATTTTTCATCCGGACTTATTGAAATCTGATCGATATTTTTCTCATCGAGATAAATTTCTTTCGGCCGCTTTCCGATATGACGATAGGCCATATTCTGGTCTTGAATTTTATTCTCCGCTTTTTTCCGATCTGCGCGTTGTTTCAAAATCTCCATATACGTAAGCTGATCCGTCTTCAACCACTTCTCTTGCTCATTGAGTTTGGGATCATCCTTCTTTTTTCCTCTTCGAAAATCGGTTAGCTGAGTGATTGTACCTGTCGCTATTTCCCACCTGAAAAGATTCATGCTCGATTGAAAAATAACGCTCTTATCATCGAGTGAAAATTCAGGATCATGCTCGTATGGAGTGGTTTGGGTAATGGCCAAAATTTTTCCGGTAGGAATATCCAACAGGAAAATATCGCCATCTTTTTGATATACCTTTTTTGTATGTAGCCTATTGTAATCACCGTAGATGGACGGAAGTCTTCGCCTTTCTGTAGGGCTAACCTTCTGAGGAGCTTTGTTTGTTGTGGATATGCTATACAAAGAATCACCCTGGTTTTTATCGGGGTTCCAATTAAAGTAAAGTTGCTTACCATCTTCCGACCAAAAAATACCTGAAGGCGATACGCCCATCCATTTTGGATCGCGCATAATCTTCTCAACAGTTAATGGCGTGAGCTGCTGTGCCATTGCAGCCGGTGCTATCAAAAGAAGGAATACAATTTTTTTCATAGTTATCGAATAGGTATCCGAAACTATGAATAATTGATGCACTACAAAAAAATATGTGATAAGCGGAGAATAGCAAATAGAAATGAATCATCCATTCACGCAAATAACACTCTTAACTCTTCATTCAACTGCAATTAAATTGCTATTCGGAACGAAGGATTTTTGCAGGATTAATATTTGCTCCTCTTACAATTTGGAGGCTAACTGTTCCTAAGGCCAGCGTTATCAGAATCAGCACAGGCACAACAAACAAACTCCACTCAAGCCCGATGCGGAAAGCAAAATTACCAAGCCATGAATCAACTCCATACCATGTGAGTGGAAGAGCGATTACACTTGCAATCAAAACCAGTTTTAAGAATTGCCATGAGAGTAATAATAGTATACTGCTTACGGAAGCCCCCAATACTTTTCGGATTCCAATCTCTTTTAGTTTTTGAGTCGTTGTAAAGGAAGCAAGTCCCCATAGCCCGAGGCACGCAATCACAATCGCTAACATTGCAAACAAACTGAATATCTTCGCGAATTGCTGTTCACCCTTATATTGGCTGTCAAAGAAATCATCAAGGAAGTAATAATCGAATGGATTTCCCGGAAAGGCTTCTTTGTACTGATGCTCGATCTTCCTGATCGTTTCTGGCATGTTTGTGCCGCTCAGAAGAATTGAAAAATTTCTTCTTGAGATGGTGTCGGCCTTAAAAAGCCATGGTGCCAGCTCTGTTTTGAGTGACGCCCAATGATAATTTTTCAAC
>DAIQPD010000266.1:0-4889 GCA_036787535.1 Chryseolinea sp. | reverse complement strand
GTCCGGTTTGCTCAAGGTTCCAATTATTTGCAAGAGAGTGGTTTTGCCTGCACCGCTTGCTCCCACAATTGAATATATTTTCCCTGTGGGAATTTCAAGATCAATTCCCTTCAGAACCTGAAGTTGTCCATACGACTTTTCAATAGAAGTTGCTTGTAGCATATTGGCCGAATCGGTAAGTTTTCTTGAAATAAACCATTAAATAAACTAGTTTCGCTCCGAAAGAAAAAATCAATGAACATACACGAATATCAAGGCAAGGAGATTCTAAAAAAATATGGTGTAGCTATTCAACGAGGTGTTGTCGCAGATACACCTGAATCAGCCATTGCAGGTGCCAAGGAATTACAGGCCGAAACCGGAACCAAATGGTTTGTTATTAAGGCACAGATCCATGCAGGAGGCAGAGGTAAGGGCGAGATCAAAGAAACCGGCTCAAGAGGTGTTGTTCTGGCAAAGAGTATTGCTGAAGTTCCGGATAAAGTAAAAGGGATATTGGGAGGAACACTCGTGACTATCCAAACCGGTGCTCAGGGAAAGAAAGTTAATAAGGTATTGATTGCAGAAGATGTTTACTATCCAGGCGAATCAGAGCCGAAAGAATATTACATGAGCATTTTATTGGATCGCTCTAAAGGTTGTCCGGTTATCATGGCCTCTACGGAAGGTGGGATGAATATTGAAGAGGTAGCGGAGAATCATCCTGAAAAGATCATCAAGGAATGGATTGATCCTGCCATCGGTCTTCAAGGTTTTCAAGCCAGAAAGTTAGCCTTCGCATTGGGCTGGGAAGGAAACGCCTTTAAAGAAGGGGTTAAATTTATTAACGCACTTTATACAGCCTACCTCGGACTGGATGCATCCATGTTTGAAATCAACCCCCTATTAAAAACTTCAGACAACCGGATTATTGCTGTTGATGCTAAGGTAAATCTGGATGACAATGCGCTTTACAGACATAAGGATTTGGCTGAACTCAGAGATATTACGGAGGAAGATCCATTAGAAGTAGAGGCTGGAAAAGCAGGCCTTAACTACGTTAAGCTTGATGGAAATGTAGGCTGTATGGTGAATGGTGCAGGACTTGCCATGGCGACCATGGATATCATCAAGATTTCTGGAGGTGAACCCGCTAACTTTCTGGACGTTGGAGGTGGAGCAAATGCTGAAACTGTTGAGGCTGGTTTCAGAATTATTCTTAAAGACCCGAATGTTAAAGCCATTCTGATTAACATCTTTGGTGGCATTGTTCGATGCGACCGCGTTGCCAATGGTGTCGTTGAGGCCTATAAGAAGATTGGAAACATTGGTGTTCCGATTATTGTACGGCTTCAGGGAACGAATGCTGAAGAGGGGGCTAAAATAATTGAACAATCCGGTTTAAAGGTATTTTCGGCTATCGTGCTGAAAGATGCGGCACAGAAGGTTAAAGAGGTTTTAGCCTGATTTTAGAATAGATTTGACTATATTGCTTTTTATTGCATTAACCGTTTGGTCATGAAAAAATACCTTCTAGTTCTTCTTATCCTTGGTGAAACATTTTTTGTTTCGGCACAGAGCTTTTATGCCATACGAAGGGAGCGTTCGCTAATGCTGGTTGCCGGAACAGGTAATGCATCCTATTTCGGTGAGTTAAAGGATCCAAAAGAGTATTTGGATCCAAAGTTTAATCTGAGTGCAGGTCTGCAATATTTCATTACAAACCGTATTAGTACTCGGGCAGAATTGACTTATTTTCAATTACAGGGAGATGATGCGAATTCATCTGATCCTAGCCGCGTAGGAAGAAATCTATCCTTCAACTCGAGCAATTTTGAGTTCAATGTTTCTGGAGCCATCAACCTCTTTCCATTAGCTCAGCGGTTTTATCAGCGACCTCCCGTTAATTTTTACGCTTTCGTGGGTGTAGGTTTACTTTACACAAATCCCAAAGCAGAATTAGATGGAAAAAAATATGCGTTGCAGCCTTTAAAAACAGAGGATGTATCGTATAGTCGACTGCAATTCGTAATACCTTATGGATTGGGTGGCCGTATTAAAGTAAATCCATTCTTCAATATCGCCATTGAGGGTGGATACCGATTAACCTTTACCGATTATTTGGATGATGTCAGTACTGTACATCCGGATAAATCAAGCTGGGATCCAAACTCCGTTCGATTTAAATTATCAGACAGAAGACCTGAATTGGGTCGTGATCCTTATGTTGCAGGAACGCAAAGAGGATTCCCTGATAAGAATGATGGATACTTCCTCTTAAATGTAAAAGTCGAATATTACCTTCCTGAAAATTTTCTCTTTAACGATTCCCAGCGAAAATTATACAACAGAAAGCGCAAGATGTATAATAGCAGAGGAAGAAGAAGGTAATTTACAACACACTCGCAAGTTACATTTTTCAGTATAGCCTTACCGCAAGGAAGCAGGACAAGCGCTTAGTGTTACCCTTAAATAGTAAGTTAGGCGGCTAACGCCATTGCGTTGTAATACCAGATTACTTTGAATCCAACACCTCGTATCTTGAATAGTTGCTCTTAAATTCAGGTACTAACTCTTTCATTAGCGTAACCATTTTGAGTTCATTCCGATCATGTACAAGATCATGAAATAGATCAACAAACTTGTCGATTTCTGTATAGGAGTATTCCTGAACTTTAGCAATCATTATCTTATCATGGTGAGTCTTGACCGTGTTCTCGCTTGTGTTTAAAAGTTCTTCATAGAGCTTCTCCCCTTCTCTCAAACCACTAAAAACCACATCAATATCTTTCCCAGGTTCTAAACCCGAAAGCCAAATCATTCGCTTAGCAAGGTCTAGAATCTTAACTGATTGACCCATATCAAAAATAAAAATCTCCCCACCCTTACCCATTGCTCCTGCTTCCAAAACCAAGCGGCAAGCTTCAGGTATCGTCATGAAGTAGCGAGTAATTTCAGGATGGGTTACGGTTACAGGACCGCCTTGTTCAATCTGTTTTCTGAACAGCGGAATAACTGAGCCGTTTGAACCCATTACGTTACCGAATCGGGTTGTGACAAACGCAGTATGGTTGGTTGATAAATTGTCTAAATGTTTGTTTAGTGATTGCACATAAATTTCTGCTATGCGCTTTGAGCAACCCATCACATTTGTAGGATTAACCGCCTTATCCGTAGAAATCATTACAAATTTCTTCACCCTGAATTCAACTGCTAAATCGGCCAATATCTTTGTGCCTAATATATTACAGGTGATTGCTTCGGAAGGGTTTCCTTCCATCATCGGAACATGCTTATAGGCTGCTGCATGAAAGATGATATCCGGTGAATGTTCTCGAAAAATAGACCTGATCCGCTGCTCGTTGGTAATATCTGCGATGTATGACACCACTTGAAAATGATGGTCAACCAGTTTGGTCTGCCTGTCAATTTCGAACAATGGTGATTCTGCCTGATCAATCAGAATAAGTGAACCTGGATTATATTGAATTATTTGTCTTACCAGTTCACTTCCAATCGACCCTGCAGCTCCTGTAATGCAAATCCTATTTCCACGAAGCTGTCGCTCCAGATTTTTGTCTTCGAGTTTAATCGTTTCCCGCTCCAGCAAATCTTCGATGTTGATTTCTTTAATCTGATTCAGACTCAATTCGCCTCTCACCCACTTATCAACAGGCGGTACAACACTTACCTTCACCTGATTTCTGAGGCAAATATCAACCACTTCACTCTTAATGTCGGGTGATAGATTTTTTACTGTAATAATCAGATTATCAACATTAAAATTATTAACCAGTAACTCCAGCTCATCGGAATCTGCAGCATAAATTTTAGATCCATCCAATACTTTCCCAATCTTATTGAGATCATTCTCAAGAAATCCAACTACCCTTGAAGTCGGGGTAGAATCAATTACATGCTTGGTGATAATGCCCGTTTGACCTGCTCCATAGATCAGCACGTTTGAGTTTTTAATCAATGCCCTCTTATAGAAAGAGAAGATATACTTAACCAATAGTCTGTAATTGAAGAGGAAAAGAAAGGATGCCAGAAAAGAGATTAGGATGACCGAGTATGGGATAAGGTTTGACTTGCTATTGTAAAAGTAAATTAAGTTAAAGGCAGCAACTGACACTGCATTCAGAATAAGCATGTAGAAAATGCGAACTCCATCCTGAAGACCGGTGTATCGAATTATTCCCCGATAACTATTTGTAATTAAAATGGCTATGAAGCCAAACAGAACCTGAAGGGCAATACCCTCAAAAAAATTGTTGTTGAAAATTTCTTTGATTGAAAAGCTAAACCGAAGCAAATACCCCAGTATGGAAGAAAGTCCGATAAAAACCAGATCAATAAAAATGATTACCCAACGTGGTAAAATTTTAAGATTATAAATTGACTTCTGAATATAGTTCATCAAAATTATATAGATGAATGTTTGGGCTGCAAAAAATAAAAGTTACAGCATGTATACATTGAAAAGAAAAAACTATTTAACCTTCTCTACTTTTTATTCCTTAAGCGCGCAATCTTTCTTGCACCAATTAGTGCTCCTGCTCCAATTAGAATTTCAATACCTGTGATGGGTACGTCCGGAGGGGCACTTGGGTTAGTTGGCTGAGCCAACACAACGAATTGTGTTGCTAACAAGAATGCGCAAAGTAAAAACAACTTTATTTTGAGGGGTGACTTCATGAGTCTACTTTTTATAGATTTTTAAATTTACTATTCGTTCGGAAGTAAACAATCGCATGATATAAACTCCTGTTGGAAGATTATTCATTTCAACTATACCCTTTTTGCCTCCTTCTTCTTTTACCCAAGTGGCCTCTGTTACCATGCTGCCCGTGCTGGTGTATAGAATTGCTCTGCGAATATCTACTTTATTTTCTTCAACATCAATGTAT
>DAIQPD010000265.1:0-4893 GCA_036787535.1 Chryseolinea sp. | reverse complement strand
TCAACCTAGCCGCCAGCGATAAATCAGTTGCCGATCGCGAATCTAAACTTATTCAACTAATTGCAAAAGCAAACGACATTCCGAAAGAAGAAGTTGATACAATGCTTCGCAATCCTAAGCCTATCGGAAATATTATTTCCCTCACAGCTGACGAAAAGTTCGAACACCTCTACCATTTGATCCAGCTAATGAAAATGGATGGGCTTGTATTTAGAAGTGAAATCGTTTTTTGCGAGAACATTGCAGAGAAACTAGGCTTTAAGAAAGGTGTTGTTGGCGAGATTTCACAACACGTTTACAGCGACCCAACCATTACCGCAGACCGCGATATGGTAAAAGCGAAGGCTCTGAAATTCCTTAAAGACTAATATTTTAAACTATACTTTTAAAAAGGGAAGGTTAATCACCTTCCCTTTTTTGTTTTAATGACAGTTTCAAGTTTAGAGTTTCAGGTTCTTCATCGTTAAAATAGGTTTGAATACCTCCTCAGCACAGTTGCCTGATAAGAGATTCTATGAGTTCTAATCGGAACTTGAAACTTCAAACATTAAGCTATTTCTGATAAAGTACCTTTCCTCCTACAATGGTCATCGCCACCGTAGTCTTTAGAATATCAGCCTCTTCTGCTTTCATAATATCTTTTGAGAACACTGTGAAATCGGCCAGCTTTCCAACTTCAATAGATCCTTTAAAGTTTTCTTCGAAGGCACCATAGGCTGCATCCAGTGTATACGAACGAAGTGCTTGTTCGCGCGTCATTTTTTCTTCTGGTTCATATCCACCCTCGGGTTCACCCTTTAATGTTTTCCGGGTAACGGATGCATAGAAACAAGGTATCGGATTAACGGGTTCTACAGGAGCATCTGTTCCATTTACAATGTGTGCTCCCGATTTTAACAATGACTGCCACATATATGCACCTTCTTTAATTCGCTTCTCCCCTAGTCGATCAATTGCCCATGGGCGGTCTGACGACATGTGTATGGCCTGCATCGCAGGTATAACACCAAGTTCTCCAAAGCGAGGAATATCATTAGGGTGTATGTGCTGAGCATGCTCAATTCTGAACCTGGAATCCTTCGCCTTTTCGGGATTTTCCTTGAAGGCACTTTCATACCGATCCAGAATTTCGCGGTTGGCCCGATCGCCAATAGCATGCGAACAAACCTGAAAGCCATGCTGAAGTGCAACTCTCGAAATCTTCAAAACCGTATCCAAAGGTAAGGTAGCCATTCCAAAAAAGTCGGGACGGTCGGTGTACGATTCCAATAACCACGCACCACGTGAACCCAGGGCACCGTCACAATTCAATTTGATCGAACGAATGGTGAGCTGATTTTCAATATCTACTTCTGGTCCTTTGCTCAACCACTCATACACCAGCTTGCTATCCCACCCGGTAAGCATTACATATAACCGAACGGAGAGCTTACCTTCCTTTTTAAATTGATGATAGAGTGCCATGTTTTCACGCGAGGCCCCTGCGTCATGAAAACTCGTAATGCCATTTCGAAGACATGCTTGCAAGGCTAACGTTAATGCTTGTTGATCGCTTGCGGAATCAATACCCGGAACATATTGTTGAACGAGCATCTCCGCATTCTCTACAAACATACCGGTTGGATTCCCCAAAGCATCCCGAATAATCTCGCCACCCGCCACAGTCTGACTTGCGTTTTTCTCTACTGACAAAAGGTTAACTCCGGCCAACTCCATAGCCTTTGCATTGGCAAGACTCATGTGGCCACTGGCGTGGGAAAGAAAAACAGGATTATTGGGAGATACTATACTCAACATTTTATGTGTCGGAAAGCCTTTTACCACTTCATCGGGTGCAACATCCCATTTATCCTGATGCCAACCACGACCGATAATCCATTGACCCGGCTCAGCTTTAGCAACAGCGTCTTTAACGCGCTCAACAATTTCTGCATAGCTTTTGGTATTCATCAAATCGAGATTCAATTCGTTGTAACCCACTCCCATTAAATGGCCATGCCCTTCAATAAAACCAGGCGTCATTACTTTACCTTGAAGATCGATAACTTTAGTTTTGTCTTGAATGTAATTGCGAGCATCAACTTCTGGTCCTGCAAAAATTATTTTATCACCGAGCACTGCCACTGCTTCAACTGTGGGTTGTTTTTCATCTACTGTGTAAATTGTTCCACCAAGAATTACCAGATCAGCAGGTATTGGCTTTGATTGGCATGAAGCGAGGAAACCAAACAATAAAATGTAGTATAAAAAACGTTGTTGCATATAGTGTCTTTAAAGCTTAATGTTAAAAAGAAAAAAGTATATCCTAATAGTCTTAAAAGCAGATCGGTAGAGAATTGTTATTAACGGTATGTGCCCCATGCTTCGGAAAGTCTAAATCCAATCAGAAAGTTTTTTTACTAGCTCCAATTTTGTAGTTTAGTTGAATCCAATTCATCGATAATATTATTCCAAAGTATGCTCGTTGTTCTGAAAGAAATTCGCCCTCGATTTGATTTGACGGAGTACATACGTTTCTACCGAATCATTCACTTTGAATTTCCAAATCACTTTTCCATTCCTGCCAAGGCTTACCCTCCTCGTCCAGAACATTGTCTTCAATTTTTTCCTAAACCAGCAAGCCTGTGGTATGACAATCGAACCATCATGCCTAAAAATGCAATCCTATCAGGGCAACACACAGTTGTAAACTATCGCATGACGTGTCAGAAATTTATTGGAGTACAGATGATATTTCAACCCAGCGCTCTCTACCGCTTGCTTGGCATACCGATGAATGAACTACTTAACCAAACCATAGAGGCTTCTGATGTGTTCGGGAACGAAGTGAATTTTGTAAATGAACAATTATGTTACGTTACGGAATATGATGAGATCATTTCAATAATAGAGAAATTCGCAATCAGCCTCATAAAAAAACAAAAGAAAGCGAATGATCCTTTTGATACGGTGGCTCAAAAAATTCTTTCATCCTATCAACAACAATCATTGGATTGGTTTGTAAACAATTCTTGTGTTTGTCACCGACAGTTCGATCGAAAGTTCTCCGACCGTGTTGGAGTAGGTGCCAAAGAATTTATCCGGGTGGCACGATTTTATCAAGCCTACCTGATGAAAAATAAATATCCCGAAAAAGATTGGCTTACAATTGCTCTCGCCTGTGGTTATTATGATTACCAACACATGGCCCGAGACTATCGTGAATTCACTGGTCATACACCTGTCCGTTTCTTCTCCCTCGACTCACCAGAGCGAACACTAGGCAAAGAAGAGGTTTACTAAAAGTCCATTTTGTACCAATAACTAATAGGTACGGGCATTGATATTCGCATATAACAAAACCCAATTAGTATGAAACGAAATCAATTCCTGGTAGGGATGCTGGCATTTGCTCCCCTGCTAACTTTCGCAGAACGCGTTACAAAAAAAATCCGTACTCAAAAACCATTTCAAGTCGATGCTGGAAAGGGACGTTTTGATGAAGTGGTTAAATTTAGAGGTGTTCATCCCAATGATTTGAAAATATCGAGCAAAGACACGGAAGGCGAATTATCAGTCTTCGAATTTACGGGATTGGATAAAGTTGGACCGCAACTTCATATTCACTTTAATCAAGACGAAATATTTTATGTAGTCGATGGGGAGTATCGCTTTCAAGTAGGTGAAGAGACAAAAGTTTTGAAAGCGGGAGATACGATTTTCCTTCCACGAAACATTCAGCACACTTGGTTGCAGCTAACTGCCAAGGGGAAATTAGTTTATTTTTTACAGCCAGCTGGAAAAATGGAAGAGTTCTTTAATTATATG
This sequence comes from Chryseolinea sp., assembly GCA_036787535.1. Lineage (GTDB taxonomy): Bacteria > Bacteroidota > Bacteroidia > Cytophagales > Cyclobacteriaceae > Chryseolinea. Next base: position 1,086 of record DAIQPD010000265.1, on the reverse strand, counting down.
AACGCATTAAAATCAAAACCCACTGATGAAGAGCTTGACAAAATTCACAAAGAGCATGGTATGAAAGTATTAGGGCCTCCCTTAACTTTATAATGAGACTCGTTGGCGCTGTAAGTAGAACAGAACAGGCAGCGTTTTATTTCGCTACTTGTCTCTGTTCTCCCAAACCCTCAATGCCTAAAGCAACAACATCACCCGTCTTTAAATAAATGGGTGGTTTAAAACCAAGACCAACACCAGCAGGTGTTCCGGTAGAAATTACATCACCGGGAAGTAACGTCATGAACTGACTGATATAACTTACCAGAAATGGCACTTCAAAAATCATGTCGTCCGTATTATTATCCTGCATCATTTTGTCGTTTACCATTAACCACATGTGCAGGCTGTTGTAGTTTGCTAGTTCATCTTTCGTAACCATATAGGGACCCATTGGCGCAAACGTATCACAACTTTTACCTTTCACCCATTGTCCGTTTCGCTCCAGTTGAAATTCGCGTTCGCTGTAATCATTGTGCAAACAAAAGCCTGCCACATAATCCATCGCATCCTTCTCGTCTACATACAATGCTTTTTTTCCAATCACCACAGCTAACTCTACTTCCCAATCGGTCTTTACGCTGTTCTTTGGAATGATGAGATTATCATTCGGACCAACAAGCGCAGTAGTGGACTTAAAGAACAATATGGGCTCTTTGGGGAGATCCATCTTTGACTCAAGCGCGTGTTTGGTGTAATTTAATCCCACGCAAATTATTTTGGATGGACGTGTGAAAGGTGCACCAATGCGAGTGCCAGCAGGAACCTTAGGTAATTTAGATTGATTTGCATCAAGCCATTTCTTGAACCGATTAATTCCATCGCTCTCAAAAAACACTTCTCCGAAGTCTTCACCGAAAGAAGACGCGTCATGCATTTCGTTGTTCAACAACACACCGGGCTTTTCTTTTCCAGCCTCTCCAAAGCGAAGTAGTTTCATAGGTATTTAGACTTTAGTTGTTAGATAGTAGATGTTAGGCGTTAGAAATGAATGCCTAACTTTTAGTTGTTTAGTTTGATGAACCCGCCATCAAGTGGATAATCACA
>DAIQPD010000057.1:0-23337 GCA_036787535.1 Chryseolinea sp. | reverse complement strand
ATTGCTTGATGTACACGTAAACATGCGGCAAAACCAACGCTGGGATAATATGGCGGTTGATATGCGACCAAGTTTTATTCGTGATATCGAAAAAGAATTAGACTATCGATATTTTGATGACGCCAATATGTTTAAAGCCGGGAATGAGTTTAGGTTTTTTGATTTGCGATCGCTCTATAGCCCCGGAAGGTATGTGAACAGAGTAAATAAAAACGTTAAACCCTTTGAGGTATATATTGATAGAGATAGAAGTCGCAATGGTTCTCCGTACTCAATTTACGTTGATCAAAATGGTGGTTATACAATTGACAATTATGATTATCGTCAATTACCTTTTACAAACTATGCTTACGTAAACTTTTCGCTTTATTCACCCGTACTCAAAAACACAGATGTCTTTGTTACAGGAGCTTTCAATTCCTGGAACATGGATCGGGAAAGTCAGATGCGATATGATTCAGCGCAACAAAGTTACACTGCGAGAGTTTTGTTAAAGCAAGGATTGTACGATTACCAATACGTAACAAAATCCAAAACTGTACCTCCTTATTATTTTGAAGGAACTAATTTTCAAACTGAAAATTTCTATGAAGTCTTTGTTTACTACAGAGCCCTTCGTCCAAATGCTGATTTACTTGTTGGGTATGTAAGACTGGAAAAAAGTACGCGCTAAGCGTAGTCTACTTCCTGTTCTGTAGCGCGATGAATGGAATCATTATTGGCAACATCCAACATGCCAAATCCTTTGTGCGTGAAATAGCCTAAGCCATTTTCATATACAAACTGCTGCACTTCTTTGGCGGCATACAAGGTAAATGGAAATGTATAACCCCGCACTTCAAATTTTACATCGTGATCGTATAGAGGGTAAATCCGCGCAAACTTTTTATGCGATGCCTGAATGCGCTGAATATAGTCGTGGTCAGCAATGAGTTGAAATTTATAGAATGAGGTAATTTGTTCTGCTGTGTATTTACCTGTTGCCTCCATACGGGAAATGGTAGACTCATACAGCAAATCAGAAAACTCATCATTCTCTGGAGGAACAAATTTTTTGCAGCTATCATCATTGAATGATGCACGGATCACTACAATGGGTGAGATACAAAGAAAACGACTTTCGTCACCAATCTGAGAAAGCTCTTCCGTTTCAAAACTTTCTGGTAGCAGGTTTAAGTTACCTACCATGACCTCTTTCAATTCAAAAAGCTGAGCGAGAAAGTAATCGAGAAACTCTTTATTCGTGCACGCGAAGACCAACGTTACTTTTGAAGAAAAAAAGTGAAGGCCCTTTCTGCTAATTTTTGTCTGACCTTTAAGACCTGAGAAGTTGTATTCAGTAAAATCGAGGTAGCGTTTGTCGGGTCCAAACACAAGTAAGCCTCTAATGACCTGAGCCAATAGGTATTGGTGATGGAAAGGAACGTAGGCACCCCGGTTCTTCAGCGAAAAAATTATCCTTGTTCTCAAAACCCAAAAAAATTTAATGAGGGTTAAACTATACAAATACAAAAAGCCCGCTTATGGTTGAATATGAGCAGTTTATAAAACTAAGAAAAAAAAATAAACTTCCACTGAATTACCGGGAATCTTTAAACATTAAATCGGAAATGCATGATATCACCGTCCTCTACTATATATGCTTTTCCCTCCACGGCCATCTTTCCAGCCTCTTTACACCCCTGCTCAGTCTTATATTGCTGATAATCAGCCAGCTTAATTACCTCAGCCCGAATAAAGCCCTTTTCGAAGTCGGTATGGATAACGCCCGCAGCCTGAGGGGCAGTCCATCCTTTTACGATTGGCCAGGCCCGAACTTCCTTCTCTCCAGCGGTGAAATAGGTAATCAAATCAAGCAAATGGTAAGACGCTCTCAGTAATTTATTTAATCCAGACTCCTCCAAACCGTATTCCTGTAAAAATACCTGTCTGTCTTCCATGCTTTCGAGTTCTGCAATCTGAGCTTCAATAGCCGCACTGATCATCACCACTTCAGCATTTTCATTCTTCACCAATTCTTTCAGTGCATCCACATATTTATTACCTGTATGAATGGAAGCCTCGTCAACATTGGCAATGTAGATCACCGGCTTTGCAGTCAGTAATTGAAGATCGGCTACGGCCATTTTTTCTTCCTCATCAGCCTGGACGGTGCGGGCACTTTTCCCCGCTAACAATGCCTCTTTATAACGCTGAAGAGCAGCAGCTTCCTTCTTCGCTTTAACATCACCGGTTTTGGCGGCACGTTCTACTTTACTGAGTTTCTTTTCAACAGAATCCAGATCTCTTAGTTGAAGTTCGGTATCGATAATTTCCTTATCGGCAACCGGATTTACCCTGCCATCAACATGGACAATGTTATCGTTATCAAAACATCGAATTACGTGCACAATGGCATTTACCTCCCGGATGTTTGCTAAAAACTGGTTTCCCAATCCTTCACCCTTGCTTGCACCCTTTACTAAACCAGCGATGTCAACAAACTCAATCGTGGTCGGCAATACTCTTTGGGGATTTACCAATGCCTCTAATATTTTCAACCTTGGATCCGGAACTGTAATAACACCAACATTTGGCTCTATTGTACAGAAAGGGAAGTTGGCCGCTTCAGCCTTATTATTTGAAATCGAATTAAAAAGGGTTGATTTTCCAACGTTGGGTAGTCCAACAATTCCACACTGCAATGCCATAGTTAAAATAATTTTAGAACAAGGGCGCAAATATACTGGCAGTTTTTGGATTGACACTAATACGGGTTGCCAGTTTCCGGTTACCGGGAACTGGCAACCTGAAACTGGCAACTTAATTTCTATGCACTTCTATAAATGATGCTTAACTTCGCCCTCGAAATTTAAAACCAAACAGCATAAATCAATGAAATTCTTTATCGACACCGGCAATCTGAATGAAATCAAAGAAGCTTACGACCTGGGAGTATTGGATGGCGTAACCACCAACCCATCTCTGATGGCAAAAGAAGGTATTAAAGGTGCCGAAAATATTAAAGCTCATTATAAGGCCATTTGTAACATTGTTGACAATAACGTGAGTGCGGAAGTGATCGCAACCGATTTTGATGGCATGATCAAAGAAGGCTACGAGCTTGCTAAAATTGATGATAAGATTTTCGTGAAAATTCCAATGATTAAGGATGGCGTTAAGGCTTTGAAAAAATTCAGCAGCGAAGGTATTCGTACCAATTGTACATTGATATTCTCTGCAGGTCAGGCGTTATTAGCTGCAAAGGCCGGAGCAAGTTATATGTCGCCATTCATTGGTCGCTTAGATGATATTGGATTGGAAGGTATGGACCTCATCGCTCAAATCAGACTGATCTATGATAACTACGGATTTGATACCGAAATTCTTGCTGCCTCAGTTCGTAACACAGTTCATCTACTTCAATGTGCCGAAATCGGTGCTGATGTTGCAACATGCCCTTTGAATGTAATCACAGGTTTGTTGAACCATCCATTGACTGATAGTGGTCTTGCAAAATTCTTAGCAGATTATAAGAAGGTGAATGGTTAAGCGTTCATAGTTTGATGTTTCAAGTTTGAAGTTTTTAAATATTGAAAATATGGTTACGAACTTAAACACCTAAACACAAAAGCACCAAAACACTTTAAACATGTTTTCTACTGATCCGGTCGTACGCGTAAAAGAGGCTAGTATTTTTCAAGACAACAATACCGTTCTGGGGGATATCTCTTTTGATATTGAAAAAGGTGAATTCGTTTACCTTGTTGGACGAACGGGCTCTGGTAAATCTTCTTTGCTGAAAACGCTTTATGCTGATTTAGCTTTGCGCCTTGGCGATATTCAAGTTTCGGGATTTAACATTCGTGGAATTAAAAATTCAGAAGTTCCTTTATTGCGCAGGAAGCTTGGTATCATCTTTCAGGACTTTCAACTTTTCCCCGATCGATCGGTAGATGAAAACATGATGTTCGTAATGCGTGCTACCGGCTGGACTGATAATGGAAAAATGCGTGCTCGTTTAAGCGATGTATTAATGCAGGTTGGTTTAGGTTCGGTAGAAAAGAAAATGCCGCATCAACTTTCTGGAGGGGAACAACAGCGTGTTGTGATTGCGCGAGCATTATTAAACGAACCTCAGATTTTATTGGCCGATGAACCTACCGGGAATCTGGATCCGGAAGTATCGCATGGCATTATGAAAATTTTTCAACAGATTAATAAAAGTGGAACCGCAGTTCTCATGGCGACACACAGTTATGGTCTTATTAAGAAATTTCCGTATCGCGTATTAAAATGTGAAGAAGGTAAAGTGATTGATTCAGCAAAAGAACAATTCGAACTCGTTACAGATTATTAAGACGTACGAAGGTAAAAAAAGGAAAGAGGTACGAAGTGGATTTACTCACTTCGTACCTCTTTCCTTTTACATTACACCTTTATTTACCTCCCAGCTTGATCAGTTTAAATCCAACTGAAACCTGAAATACCTGATTCTTAATATCGAAAGCAGAATTATCACTTACGTTTTGAAGACCAAGATTATATCGACCATCAATGCTAAGACCGAAAGGTAAATCCCAACCTACTCCTAAGCCGAGACTTATATCAGACTTTTTTACAGCCCCTTCAATCTCTTCATTATCGTTTACAACAACAGGATCATTGGTTAAAAAACCAAACTGTGGACCCACCTGTAAATTAATTCCGGCAACGGTATACAGCTTTACCATAATTGGAATATTCACATAACTAAAGTTAGATTGAATATCATCGCCATTTACTTTAACAGTAGATCCTTGCTGCGAAAAAATGACTTCCGGTTGAATGCCGATCTTCGTGAATTTAACCAACGCAAAAGCCCCAGCGTGGTATCCTGTTCGGTTGTCGTAGGTATTGCTAATGCTTTTAACATCAAGGTTCGCGAAGTTAAGACCACCCTTAAGACCAACCGAGAATTGTGCTTGCGCAAATGCTGCTGAACCAATCGCGGTAAGCAGGGCAATCAACATAACTTTTTTAAATGGATTCATAATTTTGAGTTTTGTTTGGATATTTTCTAATCAAAAACGAAGCCGAATTTTTTTTAGTACCCTGTTATCAGTTAATCGTTATTCGTTAATTGTTAATGGTTCAATCCTCAAGAAGTGTCCAATAAATGACACAATATCATCACATCCCAATCTCTCTCCCACGATTAACCGATAACCATTAACGATTTCTACAATCGATCCAGGATTGAATCACTAACCGGATTAGGTAACGTAACCAGCAGGTCTTTTGTTAGCTCCATTTCTCTCTTAATCGCGGATACTGCAATATCATTTCGGGCCCAGGCTCTTCGTGCAATGCCGTTGTTTACATCAAAGTGAAGCATATTTTTTAGTTTACGGTCAGCGTCTTCGCTTCCATCTAACAACATACCAAAACCACCATTGATTACCTCTCCCCATCCTACACCTCCACCATTGTGAATGGAAACCCAGGTTGCTCCGCGGAACGAATCACCAATAACATTATGAATGGCCATATCTGCAGTGAATCTTGATCCATCATAAATATTGGATGTTTCTCTATACGGACTATCCGTTCCGGAAACATCATGATGATCTCTTCCCAACACGATTGGTCCAATCTTTTCTTCACGAACCGCTTGATTAAATGCCTGAGCAATTTTCATTCTGCCTTCCGCATTCGCATACAATATTCTTGCTTTCGATCCCACAACCAGTTTGTTGCTCTTGGCTTGCTTGATCCATTGAATGTTGTCATTCAACTGTGATTGAATTTCTTGTGGCGCGTGTTTTAAAATTTCTTCCAACACATCTTTGGCAACATGATCCGTAAAATCTAAATCAGCATCCTTACCAGAGGTACACACCCAACGAAACGGACCAAAGCCAAAATCAAAACACATAGGCCCCATGATATCCTGAACGTATGATGGATACTTAAAATTAATTCCATCATTTGCCATTACATCTGCACCTGCACGCGAAGCTTCCAGTAAAAAAGCATTTCCATAGTCAAAGAAATAAGTACCGCGTGCTGTGTGTTTATTGATCGCTGTCGCCTGTCGTTCTAATGAACGATACACTTCTGTTTTAAATTTTTCAGGATCGTTCGCCATTAAGGTATTTGATTCTTCCAAACTTAATCCCATGGGATAATATCCGCCTGCCCAGGGATTGTGCAGCGATGTTTGATCAGAACCAAGATCAACCAGAATTTTTTCTTCATCCAATTTTTCCCACACCTCAACAATGTTTCCTACATAGGCAATCGAAACAACTTCCTTGTTTGATTTTGCTTTTTTTATCCGATCAACTAATACATCAATGTCGTTTATAATTTCATCTACCCAACCCTGATCGAATCGCTTGTGAGCAGCTTTGGGATTTATTTCTGCAGCAACCGTAACGCAGCCTGCAATATTTCCTGCTTTGGGTTGAGCACCACTCATTCCACCAAGTCCTGACGTTACAAAGAGTTTCCCTGCAAGCCCCTCTCCTGCTTTGCTTATTTTTCTACCGGCATTCAAAACGGTTATTGCAGTGCCATGAACAATTCCTTGTGGTCCGATATACATATACGAACCCGCTGTCATTTGTCCGTATTGGGTTACACCCAGTGCATTGAATTTTTCCCAATCATCCTGCTTTGAATAATTCGGTATCATTATACCGTTGGTAACGACAACGCGTGGTGCTTCTTTCGATGACGGAAACAAACCCATAGGATGCCCCGAATACATATGCAAAGTTTGTTCTTCTGTTATGCAAGATAAATATTGCATAGTGAGTAGATACTGCGCCCAGTTTTGAAATACTGCTCCATTTCCTCCATAGGTAATCAACTCGTGTGGATGTTGTGCCACAGCCGGATCAAGATTATTCTGGATCATCAACATAATGGCAGCGGCTTGTTGACATTTTGCAGGATATTCCTCTATGGGTCTGGCGAACATTTCATACTCTGGCCGGAGGCGATGCATATAAATTCTTCCATAGGTATTGAGCTCCTCATAAAATTCCGGAGCAAGAGTTTCATGGTGCTTCGGATGAAAATAACGCAGCGCATTTCGTAAGGCTAATTTTTTTTCAGCAGCTGATAATATGTCCTTTCTTTTTGGAGCATGACTAATGGCAGCATCATGCGGCTTTATATGAGGCAATTCGTTTGGAATACCTTGGAGGATTTGTTCGTTGAAACTCAATTTGCTCATGGGGTGATGAGTTGATTCGGTGATGAGTTAATTTGAAGATTTGAAAATTTGATGATTATGAATTCAATATTACTTTCTCAATGCAAAGTCTTCTGGCTTAAAGTTCTGTTTTGTGAATTGATATCCGATGTCGAATAGTTCTTTGGCTTTGCTTACATCGAAGCCACTTACTTTGCCTACTGCAGGCGGATCGATCAATACATCGCATAGTTTTTTATGGTTACCTGTATTGGCATTGATGCCCAGCATCAAGCTTCGTTCAATAACCGATCTGAAATTTTTAACCTCAAAATCTTCGTTGATGTAATTGCAGTTGGAACCAACTAAAAAATCACATTGTGATCGGATAATGTGTGCTGGAAGGTTATCCAGGATACCTCCATCTACATACAGATTTCCATTGAACTGGATAGGATTAAAAACAGCAGGCACACAGCTCGATGCTAAAATGGTTGGAACTAATTCTCCCGATGAAAAGTATTCTGATTTTCCTTTTCGAATATCGGTTGCAGCAACAATCATTGGTTTCTTCAATGACTCGAAAGTATTCTCTGGCATGTGCTTCAATAATATATCACGAAGTCCATCGAGACTAAGAAGTCCCGTCCATGTCCAGGCCGGACGCAACGATTTAAAGAAGCTGGAGTTTAAAATGATTTCGAGAATTTTATCGGGTTCATGTCCATAGGCATAAAGCGAACCCACAATTGATCCAGCACTTGTTCCGGCAACACAATCCACCTGCACACCAAATTCGTGTAATGCTTTTATTACACCAATGTGCGAAATACCTCTTGCTCCTCCACCGGATAGTACCAGACCTACTTTCATCCTATATTCGATTAAAAACTGAGATCATCAAATCATAATACTTTTCTCCATTCTCTTTGTGAACCTTAGTCACCTTGTGTCTTAGTGGCTGCAATACATCGTTGCCACAAAGGCTCAAAGACACAAAGTAACCACGAAGTAATTCTAGTCTTAATGGTGTATTATAGAATTTCACTAAGACCAAAAGCACGATCTAACCGAACACCTTTCTCAGTCAGTTTCACGGTGCAGCATTCATTTTGTGAATCGTGTTCTAAGAAAAGAATGTATCCATTATCAGCTGCCTCATTCAAAAATTGTTCCTTCTCCTCAATCGAAATCAGTGGGCGCGTGTCATAACCCATTACATACGGAAGAGGAATATGTCCAGTAGAAGGAAGAAGATCAGCCATAAAACAAATTACCTTATCCTTATACTTAATCTTCGGGATCATCATTTTATCCGTGTGGCCTGAAGCATAGAAAATATCAAACTGCGGAAATGGAGATGTTGATGCTTCCGTAAATTTCAATTGACCACTTTCATGCATCGGCAAAATATTCTCTTTCAAAAAACTAACCTTCTCTCTTGGGTTAGGTTGTGTTGCCCATTGCCAATGATCTTCGTTGGACCAATAGGTAGCATTCTTAAAAGTGAGTGCTGATTTTTCATTTTGCATTTTAACACCACCACCGCAATGATCGAAATGAAGATGCGTTAAAAACATATCCGTAACATCATCTTCAGAAAATCCTGCTGTGTTCAACGACTTTACAAGACTGTCATTCCCGTTAAGGTAATAATGACTTAAAAATTTTTCTCCTTGCTTATTGCCTATTCCATTATCAATCAAGATTAATTTGTTTCCATCTTCAATTAACAAACAGCGCATGGCCCAATTGCATAAATTGTTTTCATCAGCCGGATTTGATTTTTGCCAAATGGACTTTGGAACAACGCCAAACATGGCACCACCATCGAGTTTGAAGAAGCCGGTGTTGATGATGTGGAGTTTCATAAATTCAGTTTCAAGTTTGAAGTTTCGAGTCGCTTACGAATAAAAAAACCGCAGCATGTGCGGTCTTAAATTTACGAAGAGAATGCAGCACTTTGCATCTCCTATTATTCTTTCACCACTCCCATCGCACAGAACTTATCAATGCGTTGTTCGATGCGTTGCTCTGGTGTTAGTTTTAATAATTCTGCTGTATGCTCCAGTATGGTCTTTTTAATTTCACCGGCCATCCACTTCACATCTGTATGTGCACCACCAAGCGGTTCTTGAACAATGCCATCCACCAATTTTAACGAGAACATATCTTTCGCAGTAAGCTTTAACAATTCAGCTGCCTGCTCTTTATAATCCCAGCTTCTCCACAAAATTGTAGAACAATTTTCAGGAGAAATAACAGAGTACCATGAATTTTCAAGCATTAAAACCCGATCGCCAATAGCAATACCCAAAGCACCACCCGAAGCTCCTTCACCAATCACAATACAGATTACCGGTACTTTGAGCATAAACATTTCCTTCAGGTTGCGGGCAATGGCCTCGCCTTGTCCACGCTCTTCTGCCTCTAATCCAGGAAATGCGCCTGGTGTATCAATTATAGTAATGATCGGCTTGTTGAATTTTTCTGCAATCTTCATGAGGCGAAGCGCCTTGCGATATCCTTCCGGATTAGCCATCCCAAAATTGCGCATCTGGCGCTGCTTGGTGTTACGGCCTTTTTGCTGACCAATGATCATAAACGTTTGACCGTCAATACTTCCTAATCCACCAACCATGGCTTTATCATCACCAACAGTTCGGTCACCATGCAACTCAATGAAGTCAGTTGTGATTTCGTAAATATAGTCGAGGGTATAGGGTCTGTCTGGATGACGGGAAAGTTGGACGCGCTGCCAACCTGTAAGATTGTCAAAGGTATCTTTCTTGAGTTCCTGAATTTTCTTTTCCAAGGCCTTAACCGCTGCTTTAACTTCTTTATCGCTGTCGCTGGCCAGGTGCTTCATATCATCGAGTTTCGCTTCTAATTCAGCGATAGGCTTTTCAAAATCCAATAGCATAGGGACGATTATGTGCGCACAAAGTTATAAGGATTGATAAATATCCGTTAGAAATTGGCGGAAAAGCTGTGAACAAATGATTGTAAGTTTTGCTAATCCTTCTCTAACAATCCCTTTTAGCTCAAAATCAATGACTTAGACATTATTACAATGGGGATCTAATAAAACATGCTGCTTGCTATGATCAATGAAGCCAAATACGATTTGGAATTAAGCTCCACCGTGTTGATTAGGTATTAGGCTACTCTATAATTAATGATATATTAGCGGAAACAGCAATACTTAGATCGCAAAAGATCAGACTCACGTAGGTAATAACCTTAATATCAACCAGAGTTCAATGCAAATTCTACCCAACTATGAAAAGTATCATTCATACTCTCTTCTTTCTCTCTTTAGTAAACTTCAGCATGGCTCAAACGATTATTCCACTCTATGCAGATAATATTCCAAATAGTAAGCCAGCTCCTAACGAAGAAGTCACCGAAGTGAAGGATGGTATCATGCGCATTAGTAAAATATCAATTCCTACGCTCACCATTTTTTTGCCTCCAACAGATAAAGCCAATGGAACAGCAGTTGTTATTTGTCCTGGCGGTGGGTATTGGATAAACGCATCAAGCCATGAAGGAACAGATGTTGCTAAGAAATTTAACGAGATGGGTGTTACTGCTTTTGTTGTTAAGTATCGCATACCCAATGATGCTACCATGCCGAACAAAGAAATCGGTCCGCTGCAAGATGCACAACAAGCTATGAAGATTGTACGTGAGCGTGCTAAAGAATGGAACATAAATCCAGATCGAATCGGCATCATGGGATTTTCAGCCGGTGGGCATTTGGCCTCCACTGCCGGAACACATTTTAATTCTGTTGTTATTCCAAATGAAAAGAATACAAGTGTGCGGCCTGATTTTATGATTTTGATTTATCCTGTAATCAGCTTTCAGGAAAGCATTACGCACATGGGTTCGCGTGATCAGTTAATTGGTAAGCAACCTCCAGCAGAAAAGATAAAATTGTATTCGAATGAGTTACAAGTAACCTCACAAACTCCGCCTACTTTTCTAGTACATGCCAGTGATGATGGTGCTGTTCAATCTGAAAACAGCATTGTGTTTTATCAGGCATTATTGAAAAATAATGTTGGCGCAGAAATGCATCTCTACCAAAAAGGTGGACATGGTTTTGGAATGGTGAACAAAACAACCGATCAACTTTGGATGGAGGACTGCAAAAGTTGGTTGAAGAGCAATGGATGGCTTTGAGAATCGCTATCCGTTAATCGTTATCGGTTAATAGTGGTTGGGTAAAATGATTAAAGAGGTTATAATGGAAGAAGAATTATAATATTAAATAAACAAGTTTATTTAACGGTCTGCTTCTTTACGCCTTCGAATGTAATCTTCACGGGTTTTATAAATCCATTTTCATCGAATTGCATTTCGTCAATACAGGTAACACGGTGATTGGCATCTGTTTCTCCTAATGGTCTGCGATGATAAACAATGTACCATTGATCTTTTGTGGGGTGCTTCACGACAGAATGATGTCCTGCACCTGTAGCTACAGCAGCGTCTTGTTGTAAAACTGTTCCGATCCGTTCGAATGGTCCAAACATCGAATCGGAAATAGCATAGGCGACTTTGTAATTTGGTCCGCCCCATCCGCCTTCAGACCACATGAAATAATATTTATTGTTTCGCATAAACATGATAGGGCCTTCAACATAATCTTTTGGAGTAATCTCTTTAAAGGTTGTTCCATCTTCAAAGGGAATTAATCCGGTGAAATCATTTTTTAATTTTACGATGTTGCAATGGCTCCAACCACCATAGATCATATAATATTGTTCGTCTTTATCTTTGAACACAAATTGATCAATAGGCTGCGCTCCATTTTTAATTTCATTGATCAATGGTTTACCAATCAAATCTTTAAAAGGACCTTGAGGTTGGTCGGCAACAGCCACACCAATACCACCCACTTCACCTTCATGAACATCATTTGCACCAAAGAATAAAAAGTACTTTCCTTCTTTCTCAACAATGGCTGGAGCCCACATGGCCATCTTTGCCCATTTCACTGAAGCGGTATCAATAATCTTTTCATGCTTTGTCCAATGAATAAGATCAGACGAAGAAAAGGCATTCATAAATACTTGTTCTTCATATGGAGCTGAATAGGTAGGATAAATCCAGAATGTGTTTTTAATGATGATACCTTCCGGATCAGCATACCAACCCGGAAATACAGGATTGCCAGAGGTGTTTTTATTTTGTGCTGCAAGCGGATATACAAAGATGATGATGGAGAATAGTAGAAATATTTTTCTCATGATGATTGATTATCAGATTGTTTTTCGAAAAAGCAAGTAACCATTATTTTATGGCAATGAAAATATAATTTATCTGGAAGCCTGAAATCCTGATACTCACTTTTATTCAGTATTTTTATTTTCTACGACCTGCAACTATGAACCATTTGAAGTCCTTTCTCACCGCATCAATTCTCACAATAGGATTACTGATTATAGTATCCTGTAGCAATCCATCCAAAGAGTACACATCATGGGAGGTGTATAACGGAGGTAACGAAGCAATGAAGTATTCATCGCTCACACAAATTGACACCACCAATGTAAACCAATTGCAAGTGGCATGGACATACCACACGGGTGATGCTGATGATCATGGATCACAGATCCAGTGTAATCCAATTATGGTGGATGGAATCTTGTTTGGCGTTGGACCTCAAATGAAATTGTTTGCTATTGATGCATCCACCGGAAAAGAGAAATGGGTGTTTGATTCGAATTCAAAATCAATAACTGATGTAAACCCAACTTCTCAGCACATTATGATTAATAGTCGCGGAGTAGCGTACTGGACGGATGGAAAAGAAGACAAGCGAATATTTTTTACAGCAGGTTCAAATACCTATGCCATTGATGCACGTACAGGTAAACCCATTTCATCGTTCGGCAACAACGGATCAATAGATTTGCACGATGGGCTCGGTCGCGATGTAAAAAATTTATTCGTAGTGAACACTTCACCCGGGACGATCTATAAAAATTTAATTATAGTGGGAACACGTGTTGATGAAGCACCTCCTTCAGCTCCGGGTCATATTCGTGCATTTGATGTATTTACCGGAAAATTGCAATGGATATTTCATACCATACCTCAACCGGGTGAACCGGGTTATGAGACATGGGAAGATAAGGATGCCTGGAAACATATAGGTGGTGCCAATACATGGAGCGGATTTTCATTGGATGAGAACCGTGGAATTTTATTCGCACCCACCGGATCAGCAGCTTATGATTTTTATGGAGGTAAACGCAAAGGCGCAAACTTATATGCCAACTGTTTGTTGGCGTTAGAAGCTTCAACTGGAAAGCTCATCTGGCATTTTCAATTTGTGCATCATGATTTATGGGATAAGGATTTGCCTACGCCTCCGGCTCTGGTTACAATTGCTAAGAATGGAAAACAAATTGATGCCGTTGCGCAAAGTACTAAGAACGGAATGATCTATGTATTCGAACGCGAAAGTGGAAAACCTGTTTTTGATATTGATGAAATCCCAGTGGATACAGTAAGTGATCTTGATGGAGAAAAAGTCTGGCCAACACAACCGATTCCTCAAAAGCCAATTCCATTTGTTCGTCAACATTTAACAAATGATGATATCAATCCCTATTTAGATGATAGTGTAAAACAAAAATTAACCAACGATTTGAAACGCTACAGACATGATCACATGTACACACCTCCCGGAAAAATACCTTCGCTAATTTTTCCAGGATTCGATGGTGGTGGTGAATGGGGTGGTACTGCGTTTGATCCTCAAACCGGAATCATCTACGTGAATGCAAACGAAATGGCGTGGATCATGGAGATGCTTGAAAACAAAATGGAGCAACCTAAAAAGGAATCGTGGTTACAGGCTGGCGAGCGACTGTACAAGCAAAATTGTTCAACATGCCATGGTGCAGATCGAAAAGGAACAGGTAATAATCCAACGCTGATCAACATCCAATCAAAATATAAGAAAGACGATTTCATATTGCTCGTTAACAGCGGACGAAGAATGATGCCGGCCTTCAACCACATAAGCAACAATGATAAGAATGCCATTGCTTCTTATGTACTTGCCATTAAACAAGATCAGAAAAAAGAATTTGCTTACGCTGAAATTAAATTTGACAGCGTGAACTTCATGCCTTACAAAATGAAAGGGTACACAAAATTTTTAAGTCCGGATGGATACCCTGCTATTAGTCCGCCATGGGGAACATTGAATGCGATCAACCTAAACACGGGAGAATTTGTTTGGAAAACTACCTTAGGTGAATATGCTGAACTAAAAGCGAAAGGTATTCCTCCAACCGGAACAGAAAACTACGGAGGCCCGGTTGTTACTGCGGGTGGACTTGTTTTCATTGGCGCATCCAGCGATGGAAAGCTTCGCGCCTACAATAAAGCCAATGGAAAATTGATTTGGGAATACACACTTCCTGCTCCTGCATTTGCTTCACCTGCTGTTTACGAATTGAATGGTAAACAATATTTAGTGATTGCCTGTGGCGGTGGAAAGCTCGGAACAAAATCGGGTGATGCGTATGTTGCGTTTGCTTTGCCGGATTGAATTGTTAAATAAGGTAATTCTAAAGCTTCCATCTGATGACTTTATCTGTATAAAATTACTTTCACTATTAAATTAATTTCATGTGCTGTGTTCGTTTTTGAATAACGATTTAATTATTTCATTTACAGCGAAAATCCAGGATTGAAATTGAAAGTGTTTATTTGCTTTGGCGCACAATTCATTCTGAATTTTACGATCAGCGATGAAGCAATGGTTAATAATCCAATGGCAAGTATGGGAGCGACTAAACCAAAACGATCAGCAATGATGCCGGTTAAAACAGCACCAATGGCATAACCTAAGTCTCGCCATAAACGGAAGATACCAATACTTTTTGGTCGTTGATCGGGATGGGTGTAATCAGAAATGGCAGCGAGAAAAGTTGGATAGACGATGGCAGTTCCAATGCCAAGGAAAGAAGATAGGATGATGAACAATGAAAACGAATTTGCGCTAACCATTCCAAGTAATGCGATTCCTTGAATGAGCATTCCGATAAAGAGTAATGTCTTCTTGCAATATTGGTCAGCAAGCTTTCCGGAATAAAGTTGTCCTAATCCCCAGACAGCCGGATAGGTAGCAACTATAATTCCGATCTGATGAAGATCAAATCCTTTTGAGGCAAGCAACAATGGAAACAATCCCCACACCATACCGTCATTCAGATTATTGACGAGTCCGGCTTGTGTAATGGAGCCAAGATTTTTATGATGCCATGTTGTTTCCCAAAACAGATTCTCCAGTTTGGAGATGTTGCTTGAAGTGACTTCAAGCTTTACATGTTTATTCGTGTCAGTAACAAACAACCAGCTCATCAGTAATCCTACTATTGCCATGCCTATTCCTATGTAAAAGGGATAAGGTCGTAGTCCATAATTATTCGCAATCCAGCCGGTAAGAAAAGCAACGACAGCCAGTGCAATGTATCCGGCAAACTCATTCAAGCCCATAGCAAAGCCTCGGTCTTTTTCTCCCACTAAATCAATCTTCATCACTACAGTGCTTGACCAAGTGAGACCTTGACTAATGCCCATAAAAATATTTGCTGCAATGATCCAATTCCAGTCTGCAGCATAAATAAGAAGTATAGGTACAGGCAATGCGAAAAACCATCCAACAACTAACAAATTCTTTCTCCCAAAGCGATTCGCTAATGTTCCGGTGTAATAGTTTGTGATGGCTTTAGTAACACCGAATACAACAATGAAAGAAAGGATGGCAGTCTTAGCGGCCATACCGAAATCGGCCTCGGCAATTTGTGGGACAATGGTTCTTTCCAAGCCAATCATTCCACCCACAAACGCATTGACAATCACCAGTAAGGTGAATTGTTTCCAGTTTTCTTTTAATCCAAGTTGTACTTCCATACTTTGATTATGCAATGGCGCAGCGATTTGCTCCGGCCTCTAATTCCAATGGTGTGTGTCCATCATAAGATCCTTGCTTATTAAGTGTAGCAATGGTAAGATAGTTTGGTGGTGTTGGTGGAATGCGCGACAATGTATAGGTCACAAAATCACTTTCTGATAAACCGAGCATGTCGAGTTTGCTCTTTAATCGCTCCATCGTTTGTGTGATGAGTTTTCCATCAAAGGGAACAGCTGTGGAAAGATGGGCGGGAAACACGAAGGTATTTGAATTCAGTTTTAGCAATTGATGAAGTGAATTGAAAAGCAATTTCGATCTTTTTGTTGCTTCATCCTGATCAGCCTTCAGGTCGGGTCTGCCAACACCATCAACAAATAAAGTATCTCCGGTAAACACAGCATCATTGTCTAATCGAAATGAAGTGCTCTCTACGGTATGACCTGGAGTGTGAATCACTTCAAGAGACGCATTTCCAAATTCTATTTTTTCTCCGCTCTTAATCGCAGTGAATGAATAATCTACCGAAGCTTTATCAATTAGAATATGTTTAGCTGAACTCACTTTTGCCAGTTCTCTGGTTCGTGACAAATAATCTGCATGAACATGTGTGTCGGTTACATATTTGATCGACCACTTGTTTGCCTTAGCAATATCCATATAGACTTGTGGATCAAGCGCGGCATCAATCACAACGGCTTCACCTTCTGAACCTATGATGTAGGAAAGGCAACCTTTCGAAGAACGTCTTATCTGAATTACCTTTACATCATGAAGAGTAGTCTCGGCTGTATTCCATGCAAAGTTCCACGCTTTCATTCCACCTTCAAGCGAATACACGTCAAAGCCTTTTTGCTTCAATTGTTCCGCTGCTTTCATGCTGGTCTTTCCTGCAGCGCAAACTGTTACCACCGGGGCATTTGGTAATTCTATGTTTTTGAATACATCAGGCTCGTTCGCTTTTAGGTTATCATAGACGTTCACATGTATACTTCCCGGAATTGCCCACTCTTCACGTTCGCTGATGGGTCTTACATCGAGAATCGTTACCGGCTTTTTGTTGTTAAGCCAATTTGATAGTGTCTCGACATCAATCTTTAATTCTTCTGCTATCATAAAATATTTTGTTAGTTCATTGAAACTTCAACCGGTAATCCCTCCAGGTGCCAATCGGGAAATCCTTCTTCCAGCCGCGTTGCTTTATATCCCGCTTTAGTAAGAAGAGCTACAGCCTCATCTGCGAAAACACAGAATGGCCCACGGCAATACGCGATGATCTGATTTCGTTTGGGAAGTTCCTGAAGTCGCTTTGCTAATTGATCAATCGGAATAGAAATGGAATTGGCAATGTGGCCTTTATTATATTCGGCTTCAGGTCGAACATCAACAATGGTTACTTTCCCTGATTCTATTTTTCCAACAAGTTGATTGATCGTTACGGATTCAAGTGTGAATTTCGATTGACGAAAATCGTTAACGATCTTTTCAATGGAGGCAATACGTTCAACACCTAATTCGCGCAGTGCTTTCCACGTCTTGAATACATTTATATTTGATAGTCTGTAGTGAATGAAATTTCCCTGACGATTGATATCAACCAATTGAGCACTCTTCAGTACTTGCAGATGTTGTGAGGCATTGGCAATGGGTAGATTTGTTTGTGTAGCAATCTGCTCCACCGAAAACTCACCCTGCGCCAACAATTCAATTATTTCCAAACGATGCGGATTGGCCAGTGCTTTAGTGATCTTGGCCAGTTCTGAATAAATACTGTCTTTAAAATCTCGTTTCGTCATTTCTAATTTCTTTGGATGAAGAACTGCGAAGCTAAACAAATCGTTCAATCTATTCAATAATTTTGTTGAATAGTTATTTAATGAGTCTAAAACAGTATTTTTAATCCGTAATCAATCCAGTTGTTGAATGCTTATTCAAGCCAATGAAATTCTTCAGATCGCAATCGCCACTTTACTGGCATTGGGATGTATACTCCTTATAAGGCATGCTAAGTCTGGTCAGCATTCCTGGACGGGTATTGCGTTTATCGTAAGCATACTTTGTTATGTAATCGTTGAATCATCGATTGTTCAGTCGTTGCCCGCATTGCGTACTGTGGTTATACTAGGCGCGATCTGCACACCCATTCTATTTTGGTTATTGTCACGAGCGATCTTTGATGATCACTTTAAATTTGTTCCTTCTATTATTTGGTTCTTCATCCTTCAAATCATCCCTCACTTTAATTTTTTTATTTGTGGTCTAATATCCTGGCCATCGTTCGCACGCGTATCGGCCGTTGCTGCTGGCTTTACATCATTCGGATTTGTTCTGGCCGGACTGTATACGGCATGGAGAACCAAACAAAGTGATCTAATTGATTCAAGACTTCGGTTTAGAAATATTTTTATTACCATAACAGCAACGCTTATTGGACTGACTTTGATTGGTGAGTCCGTTCCAATCGATCATGAGACAACACTATTTCTTCAGGTACTTCAACGGTTTTCCATCTTTGTACTTACACTATATTTTCTTATTAGCAATTTCGAAATCCGATCCGGTTTCTTTTTCAGGGAAATTCCAAAACCCAAGGCTCAGCCTTTTGAAGATCGATTGCTGAACGAGAAACTTCAAAGTCTTATGAACAACCAGAATATCTACAAAAAGGAAGGATTAACCATTCGCGAACTGGCTACATTACTGAATGAGCAAGAGTATAGGCTCAGAAAATTGATCAACGGCCAATTGGGATTCCGGAACTTCAACGATTTTTTGAATCAATACAGGATTAACGATGCCTGCGAAATTCTTTCCGACCCAACACAGGCGAGAAAGACCATTTTAGAAATTGCTTATGATTTAGGATACCAATCTATCGGCCCATTCAACAAAGCATTTAAGGATTTGAAAGGAGTAACACCGACCGCTTATCGCAAAAGCCAGTTCGATTAATTTCTATTCCATGCTGATTTCGAAATCAACCAGCATTTTTCAGTATCGGAGAGATTATTTTTAGCGGCACGTTTAGGTTCGCATCCATAAACTTTAAAAGACTATGGAAACAAAACCCTTTATCGAAGTATGGCCAGGAATTTTCCTGTTTGATTTATTGCGCTATCTGATACCAACGAGCATATTCTTTACCCTCTTCTGGGTGATCGGAAAAAATTGGTGGAGACATCTTTTTATCCAAAAGGTCTTCCCAAAGCGAATTCAGTTGTGGAAGGAGTTTGCTTATTCGATGAGTACAGTTGTCATTTTCTCCCTGGTTGGTTTTGGTATCTATACCTTAGAGCGAACGGGCATTACACGCATCTACTATAAGATCAGTGATTATGGCATTGCCTACATGATTATAAGTTTCATGATCACACTGGTATTCCATGATTTCTATTTCTATTGGACGCACCGGATGATGCACCACAAGCGACTCTTTAAATATATTCACCGGATTCATCATGAATCAACCAATCCTTCACCTTGGGCTGCATATTCATTTCATCCGTGGGAGGCTTTTGTTCAGGCAATGGTTCTTCCGATTATGGTTTTCACAATGCCCCTACATCCTCTCACTATATTTCTCTTTCTTACCTATATGATTGTACGGAATGTTGTCGGTCACCTGGGATTTGAGATTCTTCCAAAAGGATTTACAAAAAATAAATGGTTTAACTGGAATACTGCAATCACACATCATAACATGCACCACGAGCATTTCCATTCAAACTATGGATTGTATTTTAGTTGGTGGGATAGATTAATGAAGACGGAACATGAAAAGTATCATGAAGCCTTTGAAGAAGTAAAGTCAAGACCAAAATCATGTGAGTTAAAAGCACATGTTAAAAAATCAGTTGCAGTCTCCGTTATACTATTGCTATCACTTTCAACAACAATGGCACAATCTGTTTCCGGAAAGTGGATGACTTATAATGAGGAAACAGGTTCGCCATTGTCTCTGATTGAAATAAAAGAAACGAACACAAGCATCGAAGGTAAAATCGTCAGGGTATTTCTTGAACCGTATCAGGGAGATGATCCAATATGCATAAAATGTTCAGGAGAAAGAAAAAACAAAAAAGTGATCGATATGAATTTTCTTTGGGGTTTTAAGCTCGATGGTGACTCATGGTCATTCGGACAAATACTCGATCCTGAATCAGGTGAAATTTATTCCAGTAAGATGTGGTTAGAAGATAACAATACAGTAAAGGTTCGAGGATATGCCGGATTCTTTTACCGAACGCAAACATGGAAACGAAATGGAGAGTCAAATCAAAAAACACCAGTGGGAATCTGGCACACCATTGACGATCATTGGAACAAAGTAAAATCCATTGTCGAAATCAAAAATGAAAGCGGTGAGCTTCGTGGGTATGTGCGGAAGATTTACCTCTTGCCCAACGAAGGAAGTGATCCTATATGCACACAATGCGAGGGTGAACTAAAAAACGCAAAAGTGATTGGAATGAAAATTATCTGGGACTTTAAAAAGGCTGACGGTAAATGGGATGAAGGAAAAATACTTGATCCAGGAAATGGAAGCACGTACTCTTCATCATTGTGGCTAATTGATTCAGATACACTTAAGGTAAGAGGCTACCTCGGTCCGTTTTATCGATCACAAGTATGGAAAAGAGTAAAATCATAGAACTTAGAAAATTTGTAACTTAGAGGTAACTAACTTCAAAACGTATGAAGAAGATCATTCTCTTCTTAGTCTTTACGCCAGCTCTTTCATTTGGTCAGATTTCCAAACAAGACAGTGTTTGGTTGCCATTCAAAAACATGATCGGAAAGTGGACAGGCATATCCGAAGGTCAACCAGGAAAAGGTAAATACGAACGCACCTATGAGGTTTTGCTCAACAAGAAATTCATTGAAGTAAAAAACAAATCAACTTATCCTCCTTCGAAAGAAAATCCAAAGGGAGAAGTTCACGAGGATCATGGATTTATCAGTTACGATAAAGGCAGAAAGACTTTTGTGTTGAGGCAATTTCATATTGAAGGTTTTGTAAATCAATTTAAGATTGAATTCATCTCACCTGATAGTAAGACCATTGTTTTTATCTCCGAAAGTATTGAAAACATTCCTGCTGGATTCCGTGCAAAAGAGTCTTATCGGACTATAAGTGAAAATGAATTTGTTGAGACTTTCGAATTGGCTGAACCTGGAAAAGATTTTGAATTGTATTCGAAAGCTACCTTAAAGCGTGTGAAGTAAGTCGCCCGATAATAAGTCTGTTTCTTTGCCGGATTAGAGATCAACTTTTCTCCACATCGGTCGCGTAAGACAGGTTGGTCCTCCTCCACCTTTAAAGCTGATCTCTTGTCCTTCGTATTCGATTACCTCACAGCCTGCATCGAGCATTCTTTGTTTGGTAACTTGATTACCTTTCACCATCAAACACTTTCGTGGAGCAATGGCCAACACATTACATCCCATTGATTCAAATTCTTCATCCGGAACTTCTACCAATGAATAGCCACGTTTAATTAATTCTTCACGAAAAACAATGGGCATTAAAGGTGAATAAACCACGGCAAGATCTTTGTCTATCGGACTAAAAATTGACATTAAGTGAAACACATCAGTTGGTCCTTTGTAATGCGGAAGATTCACTACTACTATTTGGACACCAGAAGGCTCAAGTAATTCCCGAAGCTGATGAATACCTTCTTCATTTGTTCGATAGGTTCTGCCAACCGCTAATGTCTTTGGATCAAGCCAGGCTACATCTCCACCTTCTACAGTTCCCGGAGATTTAATCGTGCCGAGAATTGGAACATTAAATTCGTTGTAAACTTTTGAGGCAGCAGTGGGTTCATTCTTTCTCGCAGGCTTTCCCATGTTGCAAATGATAATACCTAAGTCGGTCGCAATACTTGAATCGCGACAATAGATTGAATCCATTGTTACTGAACTATCTTTCGGAAAGAATTTTATTTCAGTCTGGTTCTTTCGCAATAGTTCTTCAAACTGTTTTGATTCCTGATTCGCTGAATCGCTATTTGGCTCACTCAAAAAGTTTAACTCCTTCCATTGTTTCGCGATTGTGTTCTGATCAATAAAAGCATCCTCTGCTTTCTTGATGAATACACTTTCTAACGTTCCATATTCTGATTGACAAGTACGTTTCATATTTACACTATTGATAATACTCCAAATTCCCTTCGTGATTCTTAGTGTCTTTGCGTCTTAGTAACAAAATCCCTTCCCTCGGTCTGTGTTCCCACAGACCGAAACAAAGTAAGTAGTCTGTGAGGACACAGGCCACGGAATTGGGTGATTCTTTACAACCAAATATTAATAAGCAGCCATTTCACCATAAACAGTCAACGGCATCAAATCCACGAAGAATACACGTTAAGGATTTCGCATTTTACTCCAGCCGTAGAAAGGAACTCCAGCCATAAGAAGTAAGAATCCCCAGTAAACAGTTTCCTCACCACAACCACCCACTGCCCACATAGAATATAAAAAGGCGAGCATAGCAATGCCAAGTTTTAAACTATTATTCCATTTTAAGTTGTTCGATCGTACTGCGAGGATTGCAAATGATACCGCTGAGAAAAGATACGGAACCAGTACCGTCATTGTTGAAAGTAACATGATAAACTGATAGGTATCCCCAAGGCTGCGACTGAAATTCATCAGCATGACAAATGAGACCAAAACACTGGAAGCAACCAAGCCAACAACAGGCGAACCAAACTTATTTTCCTTTTTAAAAATGGAAGGAAATAATTTATCTGTTGCCGCAGCAGCCGGAATCTGTCCTTGCATGAGTAACCATCCATTCAATGCACCAAACGTGGACATCACTGCCCCACCGGCCACGAGGTAACGTGCCCAATCTCCCCACATACTTGCAGCAGCATCTGCGAAGGGTGCTTTCGATGTTTGCAACACTGAAGGTGGTAACACACCCATGATTACCACGGTTCCTAATATATAGATTGCAGTTACAGCAAGCGTACCCAGAATGGTAGCACGTGGTATAGTCTTCTCCGGATTCTCAACACGACCGGATGGAATAGTTGCACATTCTAAACCGAGGAATGCAAATAAGGTAAGTGTCGCTGTTGTGGTGATGGCATGCAGGTTTGAAGTGCCACTACTATTGAAAGGATAATAGTATTCTGTATGAATATAAAACATTCCACCAATCGTAACGAGTAAGAGTGGAGCAATTTTTAAAATCGTTGTTACAATCTGAATGGCACCT
>DAIQPD010000056.1:0-23361 GCA_036787535.1 Chryseolinea sp. | reverse complement strand
ACCCATCTTGGCAATGAACTTCTTAGGATCATTGTCATCAAGTAATTGATTTTCGCGTGGAAGCTTATCTAAAATATCCAGGTACTCTTCCTCTGTTAAGAAGTCCAGTCTGTTGATACCATCTTCTTCCTTAATACCTGGTTGGATAACAGCATAGCGCTCGTAATAAATTATCTGATCTAATTTCTTAGTAGGTAATCCAATCAAATAACCAATCTTGTTTGGTAGTGAGCGGAAATACCAGATGTGAGCTACTGGTACCACCAATTCGATGTGACCCATGCGTTCGCGTCTTACTTTCTTCTCAGTTACCTCTACACCACAACGGTCGCAGATGATTCCTTTGTAACGGATACGCTTATACTTACCGCAATGACATTCCCAATCTTTTACCGGACCGAAAATACGCTCACAAAACAAACCACCCATTTCAGGCTTGTAGGTTCTGTAGTTGATGGTTTCCGGTTGTGTAACTTCACCATGTGAACTTTCCAAAATTGATTCTGGAGAAGCAAGACTAATGGTGATCTTGGAAAAGTCGCTGTTGATTTTTTTATTTTTTCTGAAAGACATGCTTGTTGTTTTTAGTCTTTAGTAAATCGTCCTTAGTACTTATATTGAAAACCAGAGTAGTTAATCCGTTGGATTCTCTACTCTGGATTCAAGACTTGTTAGTCCATTGTAATCTCAAGTGCAAGACCTCTGAGTTCATGCACCAATACGTTAAATGACTCTGGTATATTTGGCTTCCGCATATTTTCACCTTTTACAATGGCTTCGTATGCTTTAGCACGACCAATAACGTCATCCGACTTAATGGTAAGAATCTCCTGAAGGATGTGCGCTGCACCAAAGGCCTCAATCGCCCAAACCTCCATCTCTCCAAAACGTTGACCACCGAATTGAGCTTTACCGCCCAACGGTTGTTGCGTGATGAGTGAGTACGGCCCGATAGAACGTGCGTGCATCTTATCATCAACCAAGTGACCAAGTTTCAGCATGTATGCCATACCAACAGTTACTGGCTGATCAAATTTGTCTCCGGTTAAACCGTCATACAAATATGTTCTTCCAAACTTCGGCAAGCCTGCTTCGGTAAGTTCTTTATCCACTTGATCCAATGATGCTCCATCAAAAATCGGAGTAGCATATTTTCTTCCCAGTTTATGACCTGCCCATGCAAGAACAGTTTCATAAATCTGACCCAAGTTCATACGCGAAGGTACACCCAACGGGTTCAAGCAAATATCTACTGGTGTTCCGTCCTCCAAGAAAGGCATGTCTTCTGCACGTACGATACGCGCAACAACTCCTTTATTTCCGTGACGACCCGCCATCTTATCTCCTACTTTCAATTTACGTTTCTTAGCAACATATACTTTTGCTAATTGAACGATACCGGTTGGTAGCTCATCCCCTACTTCAAGTGTAAAGCGCTCGCGTTTGAAATCACCAGAATAAGTATTGCGTTTGTTTAAATAGTTCTTAACCGTTTGCGCAATCAAATCATTAGTATGATCATCTGTTGACCAGTTTTCAAGGCTAATGTCAGCAATCAAGTTTACCTCTTCAGGCACATTGTAATTACTCTCATCACGATAGATGTTCTTATCTGGGAAGAGATTATTCTCAATTACCTTCGCTGAGAACTTCACACCTTTTGTCACTAACTCATCACCGAACTTATGCTTCACACCATTGCTGGTTTTGCCGTTCAACAAGTGAGTCAATTTATTAACCATTTCTGCGCGAAGATCAATAAGCTGTTTGCTGTACTTGTTCTTCAATGCATCCAACTCCTTCTTCGACTTCGTACGAACATCTTTGTCGCGTTTTGGTCTTGAGAAAAGTTTCACATCAATCACAACACCTTTCAATGATGGTGGTGCCTTCAATGAAGCATCTTTCACATCACCAGCCTTGTCACCAAAGATGGCACGTAATAATTTTTCTTCTGGTGTTGGATCCGTCTCTCCTTTAGGAGTGATTTTTCCAATCAGGATATCTCCCTCTTTAACTTCTGCTCCTACGCGGATGATACCATTCTCATCAAGATGCTTAACCGCCTCTTCACTTACGTTTGGTATTTCTGATGTTAACTCTTCTTCTCCGCGTTTTGTATCACGCACTTCCAATTCAAATTCTTCAACGTGAATTGAGGTGTAGATATCTTCGCGAACAACTTTCTCAGAAATTACAATCGCATCTTCAAAGTTATAACCTTGCCAAGGCATGTAGGCCACAAGCAAATTACGTCCTAAAGCAAGCTCTCCATTTTGAGTGGCATATCCCTGACACAACGGTTGACCCTTCACAACCTTCTCACCCTTTTTAACAAGAGGCGTTAAGTTGATACAGGTATCCTGGTTGGTTCTTCTGAATTTAATTAAATTATAAGTCTTGAACTCATCATCAAAACGAACAAGTTCTTGCTCTTCTGATACTTCATACTTGATGACAATTTTCTTAGCATCAACGTATTCAGCAATACCATTACCTTCTGCAAGGATAAGGGAGCGTGAATCCAGTGCCACTCGCCCTTCAAGACCAGTACCAACAATTGGTGCTTCTGGTCGAAGCAACGGAACAGCTTGACGCTGCATATTTGACCCCATCAATGCGCGGTTAGCATCATCATGCTCCAAAAAAGGAATCATTGATGCCGCAACCGAAACAATTTGGTTAGGCGCAATATCCATGTAACGAAGTTCTTTCGGTTCAATCACAGGAAAGTCACCTTCAAAGCGAGCTTTTACTTTCTCGTCTTCGAACTCACCATTTGCTTTCAGCTTTTCTTTTGCCTGAGCGATGTGGTGCGTATCTTCTTCTTCTGCCGTTAAGAAAATTACGTTATCCTTAATTTTCACTTTGCCATTTTCAACCAAGCGATAAGGGGTTTCAATGAAGCCCATCTTATTTACTTTGGCGTGAACGCAAAGCGAAGAAATTAAACCGATGTTTGGACCTTCTGGTGTTTCAATTGTACACAGACGACCATAGTGAGTATAATGTACGTCACGTACTTCGAAACCTGCGCGCTCTCTTGAAAGACCACCGGGACCGAGTGCCGACATTCTACGCTTGTGAGTAATCTCTGCTAATGGATTGGTTTGATCCATGAATTGAGAAAGCTGATTCGTTCCGAAGAATGAATTGATAACCGATGATAACGTACGCGCGTTGATCAAATCAACAGGCTTGAAATCTTCGTTATCGCGAACGTTCATTCTTTCTTTGATGGTTCTTGCCATACGCGCAAGACCTACACCGAATTGAGAATATAATTGTTCGCCAACTGTTCTTACTCTTCTGTTAGACAAGTGATCGATATCATCGACAACTGCTTTCGAGTTGATCAAGCCGATAAG
Source organism: Chryseolinea sp. (assembly GCA_036787535.1). Classification (GTDB taxonomy): domain Bacteria; phylum Bacteroidota; class Bacteroidia; order Cytophagales; family Cyclobacteriaceae; genus Chryseolinea. The sequence continues at coordinate 19,993 of DAIQPD010000056.1, read as the reverse complement.
GTATTTTACGATTAAGATGATATCATCTTTCGTTAATACACGCTGATCGTAACTTAGATCAAGACCTAACTTCTTGTTGATTCTGTAACGACCTACTTCACCTAAGTCATAACGCTTTTCACTGAAGAACAAGCTCTGAATAATATCACGGGCTGTTTGCTCATCTGGAGCTTCAGTGTTTCTAAGCTGACGATAAATATATTCAACCGCTTCCTTCTCTGAGTTGGAAGTATCTTTTGCAAGGGTGTTGAAAATAATATTGTAATCACTGATGTTAATATCTTCACGATGTAAAATGATTGACTTTACACCTGAATCTAAAATGACATCAGCATCTTCTGCAGAGATGGTATGATCACGCTCTAACAAGACTTCGTTACGATCGATGGAAACCACCTCGCCAGTATCCTCATCCACGAAGTCTTCAGTCCATGTTTTTAGAACCCGGGCAGCCAATTTACGGCCGATGGTTTTCTTTAATGTATTCTTGTTGGCCTCAACTTCTTCAGAAAGTCCAAAGAGATCAAGAATATCTTTATCTGAACCATAACCAATTGCACGAAGCAAAGTAGTTACAGGGAATTTCTTTTTACGGTCGATGTACGCATACATCACTGCGTTAACATCGGTAGCAAACTCGATCCATGATCCCTTAAAAGGAATGATCCGGGCAGAGTAAAGCTTTGTACCATTGGTGTGCTTACTCATGGCAAAGAACACACCTGGTGAACGGTGCAATTGAGATACGATTACACGCTCTGCTCCATTGATCACAAAAGAACCTTTCACGGTCATGTACGGAATGTTACCAAGGAAGACTTCCTGTTCCATGGTTTCAAAATCCTCATTGTCCTCATCATTACAAGTTAGGCGCAATTTGGCTTTCAAAGGCACTGAGAAAGTCAATCCTCTGTCGATACATTCATCAACAGAATATTTTGGAGGGTCGATTGTGTAATCAACAAACTCGAGAACGAAATTTTCGCGTGAATCGCTTATCGGAAAATTTTCCGCGAATACCTTATAAAGACCTTCATTCTGTCTTCTTTCAGCTGGCGTTTCGATTTGTAAAAAATCTTTGAATGACTGGAGTTGTAGGTCCAGGAAATCGGGGTATTCAAGTACTTTCTCAATTGAAGAGAAGTCTATTCTACCAGTATTAGTCTTCTTTGCCAAGGTGATTTAACGTTTAAGTGCTTAAGTCCTGGACGAGAACAAATGATAATTCAGTTGTTCGGGTACAAATAGGAATAGACCCCGTTCCGATCGTGTGATCCGGAAACGGGGTCTAACCGAAGTGTTAGACGGTACCTTCGTCTTTGAGAAGATTACTTCAACTCAACTTCGGCACCAGCCTCAACGAGTTGTTTCTTCAAGTTCTCAGCTTCGTCTTTAGGTAAACCTTCTTTGATAGTCTTAGGAGCGCCATCAACTAGATCTTTCGCTTCCTTTAAGCCAAGACCAGTAAGATCTTTCACCAACTTAACGATTTGAAGTTTGTTCGGGCCAGCAGCCTTCAACACAACATCAAAGTTAGTTTTTTCTTCAGCAGCAGCACCAGCGCCACCACCAGATGCAGGACCAGCAACAACAGCAGCAGCTGCAGGCTCGATTCCGTAATTTTCTTTAAGGTAAGAAGCAAGTTCTGTTACTTCTTTAACAGTGAGTTCAACCAATTGATCTCCTAGAGCTTTGATGTCAGCCATTTTAGTAAAGTTTAATTAATTCGGTTCAGTAAAATTATTTAGTACTACGTTGTTCCAGTGCCTTAACAAGACCAGCCACTGTATTCTGTCCGCTAAGCAGCGCAGAGATAACATTCTTGGCAGGTGCTTGAAGCGCTGCAATTACATCGCCAATGAGTTCGTTTTTCGACTTTAACTCTGTCAGCAATGTTAAATTTTCATCTCCAATATAAAGATCGGAGTTAATAGATGCTGCCTTTAATACAGGCTTGCCTTCCAATTTCGTGCGGAATTCCTTTATTACCTTAGCAGGTGTGTTACCTGATTCCTTAGAGAATATTACTCCTGAGAAACCTTTTAACGTACCAAACAAAGGAGAGAAATCTGCATTCTCTTGTCTTTCAAGTGCCTTTTGAATTAAGGTGTTTTTATAAACACGATACTCCACGCCACTCTTAAAGCACAGTCTTCTAAAGTTATTCACTTGCGCTACGGTAAAACCAGAAGCATCCGTGATGTAGAAGTGACTGTTGTTAGCAAACTTATCCGAAAGCTCGTCTATGATTTTTGCTTTTTCTTCTCTAGTCATGTCTTTAATTCTTAAGCGCCAGTAATTGAATTCCTATCAACAGCGATACCTGGGCTCATCGTAGTCGAAATAGTAATACTCTTAAAGTATTCTCCTTTCGCAGATGCAGGTTTCAATTTGGCAACAACATTGATCATCTCCATAGCATTGTCTCTGATTTTATCAGCAGAGAAGGAAGCTCTACCAATGCCCACGTGGATGACACCTTGTTTATCAATTTTGAAGTCGATTTTACCGGCTTTTACTTCTTTCACCGCTTTACCGACTTCGAGCGTAACAGTTCCTGATTTAGGGTTCGGCATAAGTCCACGAGGTCCAAGTACTTTTCCAAGTTTACCTACTTTTGCCATTACTGTTGGTGTACAGATGATTACATCGATATCAGTCCAACCAGCTTCAATTTTTTGGATGTACTCATCCAAACCAACATGCTCCGCGCCGGCATCTTTTGCATCCTGCACTTTGTCAGGTGTACATAATACAAGAACGCGTACTAGCTTACCAATTCCGTGAGGTAAGGCCACCACTCCGCGCACCATTTGATCAGACTTCTTAGGATCAACTCCTAAACGAATGTCCAAATCAACGGAAGCGTCAAACTTTGTGAAAGTGATATCTTTCAAAAGACCTGCTGCATCATTCAAGGAATATTCCTTCTCAAGATTGATCTTCGCAAGGACTGCCTTTCTGTTTTTAGAAATTTTTGCCATGCTTTAAATTATTTATCCCAAGGGGGAGTTCCTGATACAGTAATACCCAAGCTTCTTGCGGTACCTGCAACCATCTTCATTGCAGATTCAACTTTGAATGCATTGAGGTCTGGCATTTTGATTTCCGCGATAGTCTTTACTTGATCCCAAGTAATAGCACCAACCTTTAGGCGGTTTGGTTCTGCTGAACCTTTCTGTTTTTTCGCTGCATCTAAAATAAGGATTGCGGCCGGTGGGGTTTTGATCACGAAGTCAAACGACTTGTCGTTGTAAATGCTAATCAAAACTGGCAATACTTGTCCTGGCTTGTCCTGTGTACGCGCATTGAATTGTTTACAAAAGTCCATGATGTTTAGACCTTTGGAACCCAATGCAGGTCCAATCGGAGGTGCTGGATTAGCTTGACCGCCTTTTACCTGTAATTTTAGATAACCTATAATTTGCTTTGCCATGTTATCTTAATCTTGCTTTTCTACCTGCATATAACTTAACTCCACTGGCGTATTCCTGCCAAAAATTTTCACCATTACATTGAGTTTCTTTTTGTCTTCAAAAATCTCCTCAACATTTCCAGTAAATCCGCTGAATGGACCATCCATTACTTTTACAGATTCACCTTTAATAAACGGTGTATCGAGTTTTACCTCGAATTCGTCAATCTCATCAACTTTACCGAGAATTCTGTTAACCTCTGATTGACGAAGAGGAACAGGATCTTTGGAAGCACCGGTGCCATTGTTACCGAGAAAACCAATTACGCCAGGAATACTATTTACTGCGTGATTAGCTTCTCCGTTCGAGAGATCTGCGGACAGAAGAATGTAACCCGGGAAGAAATTTCTTTCTCTAACCCGCTTCTTTCCATTCCTCATCTCATATACTTTTTCAGAAGGAATCATGACCTGGGGGATAAAATCCACCAGCTTGGAGCGTTCGATCTCAGTTTCCAGGTAGGCTTTCACCTTTTTTTCCTGGCCACTGACAACCCTGAGTACATACCATTTCAGCTCGCCCATTACCTCTAGAATTTAAAATTCTCTATAAAACCACTGTATACCGGATTTAAAAACCCAGTCCATTGCGCCAATAATCAATGCAAAGATGGTTGACGCCACCAAAACAAGAATTGCGCTCCCTTGAAGCTCACTATACTTAGACCAAGTAACCTTATTCTTGATCTCGTCCCAGGACTCAGCGATATAGGTCGTTAACTTATTCATCAATCTTTTTGATTACGTGACGTCTTTCGAATCACCTTAACATTCCAAATTTTGCACGGGTGGAGAGATTCGAACTCCCATCAGCGGTTTTGGAGACCGATATTCTACCCTTGAACTACACCCGTTTGTGTCCTTACTTTCTGGGCTTTTCTTTCTGAACTATACCCGTCCCTAGCTCAAAAAGGACTGCAAATGTAGAAGAAAAAGCAGAAACCCGAAAGCCTCAGAGCAAAAAGACAGAAAGATTTATTAAAACACGAACAACTTAGTTGTAAGTTGCTGCGCCTCAATTAATTAAAAAAGCAGAAAGTGGAATTAACCAGCTTTCTGCTTTTACATTATACTTCTATAGATTTTTAGTCTAAAATTTCAGTTACCTGGCCAGATCCTACCGTACGACCACCCTCGCGGATAGCGAAACGAAGACCTTTTTCCATCGCAATCTTGTTGATCAAAGTCACTTCGATAGAGATGTTATCACCAGGCATACACATTTCAACACCTGCTGGAAGCATACACTCGCCAGTTACGTCAGTAGTACGGAAGTAGAACTGAGGGCGGTATTTGTTAAAGAATGGAGTGTGACGACCACCTTCTTCTTTAGACAATACGTAAACTTCAGCTTTGAATTTAGCGTGTGGAGTAACAGAGTTTGGCTTACAAATAACCATACCTCTCTTAATCTGCTCTTTTTCAATACCGCGAAGCAACAAACCTACGTTATCACCAGCTTCTCCTCTGTCAAGAATCTTACGGAACATTTCAACACCCGTGATAGTGGATTCCAAGTTCTCAGCACCCATACCAAGAATCTGAACTTTATCACCTGAGTTAATAACGCCTCTTTCAATTCTACCAGTAGCAACTGTACCACGACCAGTGATCGAGAACACGTCTTCTACAGGCATCAAGAAATCTTTATCAATCAAACGAACTGGGATCGGAATGTGATTATCAACCGCATCCATCAATTCTTCTACTTTCGCAACCCATGCTGGTTCGCCATTCAATGCACCAAGTGCAGAGCCTCTGATCACTGGCATCGTATCACCAGGGAAAGAGTACGCGGACATCAATTCACGAACTTCCATTTCAACAAGGTCTAATAATTCAGCATCGTCAACCAAGTCAACTTTGTTCATGAACACAACAAGAGCAGGTACACCTACCTGACGAGCCAAAAGAATGTGCTCGCGAGTTTGTGGCATAGGTCCGTCAGTTGCAGCAACTACCAAAATAGCACCGTCCATTTGGGCAGCACCCGTAACCATGTTCTTAACATAATCCGCGTGACCTGGACAGTCAACGTGAGCATAGTGACGATTTGCAGTTGCGTACTCAACGTGTGAGGTGTTGATTGTAATACCTCTTTCTTTTTCTTCTGGAGCGTTATCAATTGAAGAGAAATCTCTCATTGATGCAAGTCCTTTAGAAGCTAATACTTTAGTGATAGCTGCAGTTAAAGTGGTTTTCCCGTGATCCACGTGACCAATGGTTCCAATGTTTACGTGCGGCTTCGAGCGGTCGAATGTTTCTTTTGCCATATTTGAAAATCCCTGTTTAAAGTTTAAAGTGTATACTTATTAAATTGTTTAATAATCTAATTGGCTCTTCAATCAAGAAGAACTACACCCCAAACATTTTAAGCCTTCGAATAAGGGTTATTCGTCTGCCTTACAGCAGTTTGAACTTCTGATACGTTTCGATGTTCGCTACACATCCGCAATCAGGAATTCATTTCAATTTCAATCTTTCAATAAAACAGGGCTGCTCCCTGCCATTCAATACTAACTGAGTTGAGCTGTTGAAGAGAATTGAACTCTCGACCTCTTCCTTACCAAGGAAGTGCTCTACCCCTGAGCTACAACAGCTTAATTAGCCGTTAATCGTTATCCGTTAAAATGTTAATCGTTTGAGATTCACGATTAACTGATAACCATTAACGGATAACGGCTCTCCAATGAGCGGGAGACGAGGCTCGAACCCGCGACCTATAGCTTGGAAGGCTATCGCTCTACCAACTGAGCTACTCCCGCATTACTTATTTATGATTTGCGATTTAAGATCGGAGATTTAAGGCCAAATCTTAAATCTCCGATCTTAAATCGCAAATTTCTTGGTGGTGGGGAAGAAAGGATTCGAACCTTTGAAGTCATAAGACAACAGATTTACAGTCTGTCCCAGTTGGCCGCTTTGGTACTTCCCCGCTACAATTTTTAAAAGAACAACTCTTTTTGTTCAACATTTCCTTCGTTTGAAGGGGCGTTTTAAAAAAGAGAGTGCAAAATTATACGCTTTTCCACTTTTTCAAAACTTATATCCACATTTTCGCAGATATTAATTTAAAGCGGATGAAGTTCACATCGCGATAATTTCTGTAATCACACCTTCACCAAATTCCTTTTTGAAGACTTCCAACACATGAAGTTTGTGAAGTGAGAAGTCGTGGCGCATTGTCGGGGAATCGAATTCAACAAAAAGAACCTTGTTTCGAATGTAAAGTTTCTTGGTCCGTTTGGCGATGGGCTTGCCCACCAATCGCTCCCACGATTCAATAAGGTTCGCCTCGTCAAACTTTGCAGTTAACCGATAGGTATTAAAAAGATCGCGAATGACCTGGCCAACGGATTGAAAATCACCTCTGCCTTTATTGCTCATATTGACTCACCTTTCCTTTATTAACTGAAAACACAACTGCCGGCACTTTGATTCTTTCTAAAAGTCCTTTTGTTCTTTCTGGCCGGGCGTCTGAAATAAATAATTGACCCAAATCTACTTTAATAAGTTCCAGAAGCCTATCAATTCTGAAATCATCGAGCTTATCAAATATATCATCTAACAACAAAATGGGTTTATAGCCTTTATGTTGTTTTATTATTTCGAACTGGGCCAGCTTTAGAGCGATAATAAAGGATTTTTGCTGGCCTTGCGATCCCAATTTCTTAAGATCAGAAGTACCCAGTGAGAATAGATAATCATCGCGATGAACGCCAAAACTCGTGCGCTGAAGTACCAAATCCTTTTGGCGGGCTGCCACTAGTTCTTTTGCAAAATCTTTGGTCTTGAGTTCCGAAGTGTATTCTAAATCAGTTTCTTCATTGTCCTGAACAATGAATCGAAAGAATTTTGTAAAGACTGGTAAAAACTCTTTGGCAAAAGCATTTCGCTTTTCGAAAATGGATTTCCCCAGACTAACCAATACATGATCAAAAGATTCCAACACAAGCCAATCCGGATTACCTCTTTCTGAAAACATTTTCAGCAAGCTATTGCGCTGCTTCAATGCGTGATTGTATTGCATCAAATCCTCGAGGTAGCGTTTATCTATTTGTGAGATAATACTATCGAAAAACTTCCTGCGTGATTCACTCCCCTCCTTTACTAAATCAACATCATCGGGTGCAATAAGCACTACAGGATACTTCCCTATATGCTCACTTAACTTATCATACGGTACGCTTTCTTCCAGAAAAACCTTTTTAGAACCCATTTGAACAGAACTCGCAATTTCCTTTGCTCCTAAATCGGTTTCGAATTTACCCTTCACCATAAAATAACTCTGGCCATGAAGAATACATTGGTTGTCGGAAGAAGAAAATGCGCTTTTAGTTAAGCTTAAATAATAAATAGCATCAAGTAGATTGGTCTTCCCGCTACCATTTTTACCCACCAAAACATTGATTCTGGATGAGAATTGAAGGTTCGCCTCCTCATAATTCTTAAAGTTCAATAACTGTAGCTGCTTTAGTTGCATGTAGAATATTGAGGAAAGTTTGGCTACTGTTCGTTTGGAGATTATTTTCGCAACTCAGATTCAAAAATAGGGATATGCCTACGACAACCAAAGCCAAGAACAAACCAGAGGTGACAAAGAAGAGTGAAGACGGAAAGTTCTCGAAAGAGATTTACTTGTACTGGTACGAAAGCATGCAATTGATGCGCAAGTTTGAGGAAAAGGCTGGTCAGCTTTACGGCATGCAGAAAATAAAGGGCTTTTGTCACTTATATATAGGACAAGAGGCATGTGCCTCAGGCGCAGCATCAGCACTTCGAAAAGGCGACAAATGGATAACCGCTTACCGCGATCACGGTCAACCCCTTGCATTAGGTACTGACCCAAAGGCGATCATGGCTGAGTTATATGGTAAGGCAACTGGAACTACAAAAGGTAAGGGTGGTTCCATGCATATTTTTGATAAAGAGGTTGGCTTCATTGGTGGTCATGGCATAGTTGGGGCACAAGTTCCGCTTGGCGCTGGAATTGCATTCGCTGAAAAATATAATAAGACCGGTAATCTATGTATTTGCTACATGGGTGATGGAGCAGTTCGTCAGGGTGCGTTTCATGAAGCATTGAACTTAGCAATGCTCTGGAAACTTCCCGTGATTTTTGTGATTGAAAACAATGGCTATGCCATGGGAACTTCCGTTAAGCGTTCATCGAATGTAACGGATCTCTATACTTTAGGGGAAGCATACGATATGCCTTCTGAACCAGTGGACGGCATGAAAGTAGAAGATGTTCACATGGCCGTTTCCCGCGCAGCCGAACGTGCCCGTGCCGGTGAAGGTCCTACTTTACTTGAATTCAGAACGTATCGTTACAAAGGACATTCAATGTCTGACCCACAGAAATACAGAACAAAGGAAGAGGTAGAAAGCTACAAGCAACGGGATCCGGTTGAAATTACACGTCAGACAGTTTTGAAAAAGAAATTTGCTACCGAAGCGGAGCTGGATGCAATCGACCAACGCATTAATGTAAAAGTGGAAGAAAGCGTGAAGTTTGCAGAAGAATCAAGTTATCCTGATCCATCTGAAGCACTTACGGATATTTACACTCAGACTGACTATCCGTTCGTTCTGGATTAATAAACACTGGGCTTTATCGCGTTTTGAGACCCCAGACCAAGTTTGTTTAATATCATCTAATTTGTAGTTTTGCGCCCCCTCCCAAAGCTTATAGGGAGAGGAAAATATACATAGACAATGGCTAAGAAGGTAGAACACAAGCACGAACTCCTAGAGAATTCGGACGCACTGAAAGAAAAATTAGTAGTAGCAGAAAGTTGGATCGAACAAAATCCTAAACTCGTTATTGGAATTGCCTTGGCAGTGTTAGTAGTGGTGGGGGGTTATTTCGGTTTCGAATACTATAAGAACAATCAAAATATCGCGGCTCAAAAAGACATGTTTCAGGCAGTCTATTATTTTGAAGCTGACAGTTTAAATCTTGCCCTTAACGGGGATGGAAACAATCTTGGCTTTTTAGCCATCATTGAAGACTACGGTATTACTGATGCTGGCAATCTTGCTAATTACTATGCTGGTGCGAGCTACCTTAAACAAGGTAAGTTTGAATTGGCTCGTTTATATCTTGAAGATTTCAGTTCAAGTGATCTGTTAGTTCAGGCACGCGCTTATAGTTTAACAGGCGATGCTTACATGGAAGAAAAGAATTACGAAGAGGCAGCCCGTTTTTACAATAAGGCTTCTAATTACAAACCGAATAAGTTCTTCTCTCCTACCTATTTAATGAAGGAAGCATTGGCCTACGAAAAATTAAATCAGAACGACAAAGCAAAAGAAGCATACGATAAAGTGATCAATCAATATTGGGATTCTTCTGAATACAACAACGCTCGCAAATTCAAAGCAAGATTGGAGAGCAATTCTTAAGCTCACTTAAAATTTGAAGAAAAAGGGATTGTGCGAAAACACGATCCCTTTTTTATTTCTACTTTTATTGTAAATGTAAAGGCTATGAATGCACTAGATATCAAAAAGGAACTTCATGAATACATTGAAACCGCAAACGAGAATGTATTAAATGCAATCTACGAGATTCTCCGTGCATCAGAAGGTGATAATGATTTCGAACTTAGTGATGAACATAAGCGTATTCTCGATGAACGTTTAAAAGCATATTATACAAACCCAATGGATGTCATCACCTTGGAAGAAATGAAAGCAAAGTATAATAAGCAATGAAGCAACTTGTCTTCAGCAGAATTTCAGACTTCGATATTAAAGATGCTGTTGATTATTATAACTGGAAGCAAGCTGGTTTAGGTGATCGTTTTTTTGAAAATATGATGTCTAAGATTGATCATATAAATATTAACCCTAACACATACTCGATTCGATATGAGAATGTACGCCTCGCAAAAATTAATAATTTCCCATTCACAATTCATTTTATTGACGAACTAGAAGTAATCGTCATTGTAGGTATTTTACATACCAGTAGAAACCCTCAAATTTGGAAGCAACGAAAACAATAAATTAACATGGCAGGCGCACTTACCTCAGGAAAAGTAAAAAGCAAAGTAAATCTTTCAAAGAAAAAATTTGCCATCGTTGTGGCGGAGTGGAATGATGAAATCACTAATGCGCTCGCGCAAAGTGCATTGACTACCTTACTTGAACATGGTGTTAAGAAAGAAAATATCATCTTCAAAAATGTACCTGGCACATATGAATTATCACTTGGCGCATTATGGATGGCGGAGCAAAAAGATATTCATGCTGTTATTTGTTTAGGCTGTGTTATTCAAGGAGACACACCTCACTTTGATTACATCTGTCAGGCTGTGGCGTATGGTATAACAGAAGTTGGATTGAAGACAAAGAAGCCAACCATTTTTGGAGTGCTCACCACATTAACCAAACAACAAGCCTTCGATCGTGCGGGTGGTAAACTGGGCAACAAAGGTGAAGAAGCAGCTCTCACTGCCATTAAGATGTTGAATTTTTAAAATAAATTTTTTCCTTTTCTCTTATTCTCAAATAAATTTTATCGTTAAGAGAAATAACTATTCATATTCAATGCCGCTGGACACAAGACATGAATTAACGACAGCTCAAATTTTTATATCACTGCGTAACTTCAATGCGAATCTAAGATTGTCTGAGTTCCAGGCAGACCTGTTTACTTACAATAGCATATTACCTCCTCTTTAGAATTATCTAAGATCTTGATCGGCCACACTATTTCTTTTCCCAACTTCTTACTAAAGCAATAAGACCAAGCGCTGGGCCAATGGCGAGAAGCATATAAATATATTGTGGGCTGATCTTCTCAGAGAGAATGCTAATAAATTGAATGCTTAAAATCGTTATCGAAAAGCCAATACAATTAATAATCGTAAGTGATGTACCTCTTGCTTGAACAGGGGCACTTTGTGCAACGAGTGTTGAAAATAAAGGAGAATCAGCAATAACCACCATTGCCCAAAAGAATAAAAAGGAGATAAACACTATCGCAGAATCTGAAAAGAGAAACAGTGGCGAAGCAATACAACATAGACATGATAAAAATAATGCTACGCTAGCCACTCTCTTCACTCCAAGGTATTGAGAAAGAATTCCACCCAATACGCAGGCCACTCCACCCAATGCAATAACAAAAAATGAAAGTAGCGGAATATTAATATTTATAGCGTCATGATGAATTTTGTATGTGGTTATCATTACCGGAACAAAAGCCCAAAAAGTATATAACTCCCACATGTGACCAAAGTATCCAAACGAAGCAGAACGAAAATCCGGAAGACGGAATCCCATCAGGAATTCTGTGAGCCTTAATTTTTGACCTTGCTTTCTATACGGGCCATTCGGCACAAAAAATAAAATGCACAGTCCCCCTATAATTGAAAGAGATGAAGTTGCATACAAAACATATTTCCAATGGAAACCCATTGTTACGCTTTTTAACAAATGCGGAAATGCGGTTCCTAAAACCAATGCGCCTACGAGAAACCCAAGCGATCGCCCAAGGCCAGCTTGATAATAATCGGATGCGATCTTCATACCGACAGGGTAAATACCTGCCAGAAAAAATCCGGTTAAAAAACGATACAGTAATATTTCATTTGGACTCACATGATCCATACTGATTCCAAGATTAAAAAGTGCTGCCAGAATTGCGCTGGAAAAAAATACTTTTGATGGAGAAAAACGATCCGAAATTGTAAACACAGCAAACAATAACGTTCCGGCAATAAAGCCAAACTGAATTGCACTGGTTACGTGCGCCAGAAATTGTGGTGCAAGATTAAGATCTTTACCTACATCATTTAAAATAGCATTCCCAGCAAACCAAAGTGATGAACAAAAAAAATTGTGCGATAACGATGATGGGCAAGATGCGTTTCATTTCATGTTGATACTTTATTATCAATCTGTTTGAATAAAATATTGGCTGTGGATTTGACACGCCCCTATTTTTACAAGCACCAAATTAAAACTTATGTTCGGATACGCATGCTATAATTGTTACCTTGTAATCAAGTTTAAAAAAGAAATAATATGTCGTCTGACTTTATAAAAACCTGTTTCCGGGTTTGTCTTTTTGCGATCATACTTATTCATTCGTCATGCTCTAAAAATGATTCTGATTTAAAGCCAGTAATTCCGATTACGCCACAACCTCCTGTTGCTACTGATGTTGCATTCTGGCTAACGTCCGCGGATCAGGGCACACTTTTTAAAAAACAAAACATGGCGTTGATTTTTAAAGATGAGACAAATGGCAATCCTACAATAGTGGTTGATACCACAAAAACCTATCAATCGATTGACGGATTTGGTTACACCTTAACCAGTGGAAGTGCATCACTTATTCATAGTCTCAGTAATGATAAACGAGCAGCATTATTAAAAGAACTTTTTTCTACTGACAGTACCTTCATTGGAGTTAGCTACCTACGAATAAGTATAGGCGCTTCTGATTTAAGTGAATCTCCCTACACCTATGATGACGTTCCCAACGGGCAAACCGATGTTGATCTTGCTCACTTCAGTTTAGATGCAGAGATGACGCATCTCATTCCGTTATTAAAAGAAATTCTGGCCATCAATCCAGCTATAAAAATTCTTGGCTCTCCGTGGTCAGCTCCAGTATGGATGAAAACCAATAACAATTTTGTAGGTGGTAGTTTAAATACAACATATTACACAACGTATGCTAACTACTTTGTCAAGTACATACAAGGCATGACTGAGGAAGGAATCAACATTGACGCCATTACTTTGCAAAATGAACCCCTCAATCCACATAACAATCCGAGCATGTCAATGTCATCATCAGAACAAGCAAATTTTATCAAGAACAATCTGGGACCTGCATTCGCTACTGCAACAATCAATACAAAAATTATTCTCTACGATCATAACTGCGATGTGCCTTCTTATCCGCTGGATATTTTAGCTGATCCCAGTGCCAATGCCTATTCTGATGGTTCTGCATTCCATCTTTATGGCGGCAACATTACAGCATTAACAGAGGTGCATAATGCCTACCCTCAAAAGAATGTCTACTTCACTGAGCAATGGACTTCTTCAACAGGGGGTTTTGCAGGCGATTTAAACTGGCATGTAAAAAATCTGATCATCGGAGCCACGCGCAATTGGAGTAAAAATGTTTTGGAATGGAATTTAGCAAATGATACACAATTTGGTCCTCACACAGATGGTGGATGTACAACTTGTCTGGGCGCGATAACGGTTGGTTCAGGTATTGCTCGCAATGTTTCGTATTACATCATAGCACATGCTTCTAAGTTTGTAAGACCCGGATCAGTAAGGGTTGATTCAAACCTTGCCGGAAGTTTACAAAATGTGGCCTTTCAAAGAGCGGATGGTACGAAGGTGCTTATTGTACTGAATGATAGCAATGGATCACAGACCTTTAATATCAAATTCAAAAACAAAGTAGTGACCGCAAGTTTAGGCGGAGGAGCAGTTGGTACTTTTGTTTGGTGAAAAGATTATACCGTCATCGATGACCGCAGTAGTTACTCTCTTCCAGGTTTTGCTCCCGGAAGCCTGCTTTTCAACCACGTCATTTGTCCACGGTGATTGGACTCATGCTCACACACATGAAACCATTTCCAATAAGTATTCAGAGGTCTTTCTTTAGACCATTCCGGATCAATTGCCAGTAGCCATTTGTCGTCTTTTTTCTTAAGCTCTTCAATGGTTTTCTTCCGCACTTCATTGATCATGTCGAGGTAATAGCTTACCTCTTTGCCTTTTATCTGCTTTCGGCCCTCATCACCCAGGTTCATTGGAGCATCCCAAATTTTCTTTTCACCATCATTAAATTCTTGTCGGCCTTCAAAGGTGTTGATCTGATAAAACTTATCCGTTGCACCAAGATGAAGAATCAAAGCACCAATGGTATTTGCACTTGGATCGTGCAGGTAATCCAATTCTTTCATTGTTAATGACTTTACGGTATTAATAATCGTTTGTCGATTATAGTTTAACATTGAAATAAGAGTTCCGATTAGCGGTGGGTAGCCATCAATAGGTCCGATCACAAAAAGATCTTCTTCAGTTGAAAGACTGTGCGCTTCCAATGTTTGAAATCCCGTTAAACCAAGAAGACCCGTAGTGAGTGCTGCCGAAGTTTTAATAAAATTTCTCCTGTCAAGATTGTCTTTTACTTCTTTCATAGTTGATGGGGTTTGAGTTTTATGAATTTTATATATCCTATTGTCTTCCGTGAAAACCTTTAATCAGAGCGTTTCTTACTTGTCCACTAATTTCAACCAATCCTTAATTATTTTTTGCAACATCTTTTGTTTTTCCTTTACATCATCCAAGTCTTTGAAGATTGCAATCCGTCTACCGTCTTTATAATCGCCTTCAAGAAGGCCTGACTTGTCATTTACTTTTGCTCCACTTGGAAACACAAGCATTACTCTACCTTTATAAAGATTCATAACAATCACATCTCGTTTGTATTCCTTCGGATCAAAATCCTTCATCTCTCCCGTATAATAAAAACTTGGATTGTTCCATTTAATCCTTTCTCCAATTTCTTTATTGGTGCTTAAAATAATTTGTCGCAAGGCTTTAATAACTTTAGCCAATGCTGGTTCAAGTTTTTTGATATGTTCTGTTACCTGTTCCTGATCGGTGAGTTTTGCTTTCATTGTTTGCTTAGCAGTTGTTGTATTGATCCATAATTCTAAAATAGTGATTTTAGAATTATCAAGCTATACGAAAACATTCCAATGTGACCACTTTGGATGATTAGGATCCGCTTTTACCTTTCTAATCTGGCGCAAATGCAACTGAAATTTCACGCATGAAAATTATATCCCACAAATCAATATGTTCAACAATCTGGTTGATGCTCCTGACTTACTCACAACATCCAAACGAGAGGGGTAAATCTTACTTCGTAATTTTAATTTCATGCATGTGTCTATCATTGTATCTCTCTATATATTCTATAAGCAATTTGTGTTTTACTTCTTTATCCGCATTAAGCTCATTTAATAATTCAGTGTCATCTTGCAGAATAACCTTTAAAAGTTTTCTGTCTAATCTAAAAATCTTTCCATTATTAACATTTACAATATATTCGGCAATTCCATTTGTATTTATAGGTGTTGTACTTGGTGGACTGGAGTTTGAATTTGGATCAATTTGCAAAAAGTAACAATATCTCCCTACTAATAATAACTGTACAAAATAGTTTCTTGGAATATGAGTGTATGAGTTAATATAGAATTTTGTACCATCACAATAACCCCAGAAATCTTTAGTATCAAGTCGAGAATTGTTTACTCTATTTTTTAGTCTATAAATTGGTAGTCTGACCTCGCTTCCTTTATAAACAAAAAGTGACCTTTCATAATTATCCAAAAGATCCATCTCTCCTTCATCAATCCAAATCTTATTATCAAAACTTAAACTAGGAGTATTTGTAAGAAATTCATTAAAATCTTTATAAATACCTCTCTTAATTTCATTACTTGTAAATATTGATTGAGGCATCCCTCTGTGACCAACTAGAACCACGAGTATAACACAAAATAAATTTTTCATAAATATTCAAGACTTACTGAATAACTTTAGTAGACGGAGGATTCGGAATCAAAATTAATTCCACCTGCCTTCCATCAATATATCGGAAAGCTTGTCGCTTCATCAAAGTATCCATTTCTTCTAACTTAATCTATATTTTAACCTTTTGCCAAACATCAAAATCTGTTTTTTATCAAAGAACAAAACCAAACTTTATTCAGCCTTATACTTAACCACGCATCTCTCCTTCTTTAAAATTTCAGTTGCTTCGTTGATATGCAAATTTGATTTTGCATCGTCCATCTCATCGCGCACTTTGTTTCTGATTTCTTTCATTCGCATGGCTTCTAAGAAACGCTTTACGTTTTCTTTGTTTTCTAAAATGAGTTTTGGCACAGTGGTTGGTTTGTTATCATCTCCTTTTGCTACCATCGTGAAGTAAGAAGAGTTGGTGTGTTTTGTAACATTGGTCTTTACATTTAATGCCTCCACCCGAATACCTACAATAAGTGAAGTATTGCCAACATAATTTACAGAGGCATGAAGCGAAACTAGTTCTCCTACCTCTACGGGTTCAAGAAATTCAACATGATCGACCGTAACCGTTACACAATATTCACCGGCATGTTTGCTGGCACAGGCATAGGCTACTTTGTCCATAAGCGATAATAAAATACCACCATGAATCTTGCCACCAAAGTTGGCATAAGATGGAATCATTAATTCAGTGATGGTGGTCTGCGATGCGTGAACGGGCTTGGCAAATTCTTCATTGTGTTTCATATCCAAAAGATAGGAAAAAGAAGAATGCGAGATGGTGTTTAAGAATAAAATACAATAAACCGCAGAGGGCGCAAAGATACGCAGAGGGCTTTAGTAAAGAATTGTAATTCGGGTATACATATTATTTTCTCTGCGTTCCTCCGCGTTCTCTGCGGTGTAAAAATTAATGAGCAGACTCTACCGTTGTTGTCAACTTATTCACCATCGCGCGAAAGCGTAAGAACATCGCGATGGCCGTTAAGGTAAGTCCGATGAACAGGCCAAGCCATATACCTAGCGCTCCATAACCTAATATGAACGCAAGCCAGTATCCCAATGGCAAACCAATTATCCAGTACGAAATAAAAATCAACACCGATGGAATTTTAACATCATGCAAACCGCGTAAGGCTGCGATGCAAACTACTTGTGTGCCATCCGACAATTGAAACAAGCCGGCAACAATTAATAATGAAGAGGCAATGGTTAATACTTCTCCATCATCTACATAAAATCCGGGTAGGATGTTTCGGCCAAACATAAATACAACAGCACATGCTGACATCATTATCAAAGCCATGATCAACATGGTGTAGGATGCAAGCTTTAAATTCTTAATGTCTTTCCTTCCTAAAAAATAACTAACACGAATGGTGGCAGCAGCAGCAAGCCCTGCCGTGGTCATATAACTTAGCGTTGCCAGGTTAATTGCAATCTGATGTGCTGCTTGTGTCTTTGCTCCGAGCCAGCCCATCATTACCAATGAAAAATCAAATGCGGCTACTTCAAAAATAAATTGGACACCAGCAGGTATACCAATGTGCAGCATTTTGTTGAACAGACTTTTGGTGTACTTTCCAATGGAAAAACCTTCACGATATTTTTTAAAGGCCGCGGATTGATATACATACCATGCAATAGCAACGGCCATGAAAATACGTGAGATAAGCGTAGCCCAGCCTGCACCGTTCAATCCCATAGCAGGGAAACCGGCATGTCCATAAATCAAAACATAGTTCATGGCAATGTTTACCATGTTGGTAAGGATAATCACTACCAACGAAAGTTTTGTGTTTGATAATCCTTCCGCAAATTGTTTGAAGCTTTGAAAAATCAACATCGGTATTAACGAAAAGGTAATGATGCCGAGGTACGGAATAGCAAGCGCAACAACTTCGGGTGGTTGATCAAGGTGATTCAACAAATTTCTTCCGGCCATCACAATACCCACCAGTATTATTCCATTCACAAAATTAATGGCGAGTCCGTGGCGCAGGGTTTCAATAATACTTTTGTCGTTTCGCTCACCATCTGCTGCTGCCACTAACGGTGTGATGGCATACGAAACACCAATGCCAAATAACATCAACACATTAAAAATAACATTGGCCAGACCAGCCGCTGCAAGTTGAGCCGCTCCTACATGCCCCACCATAATGTTATCGCCCACGCCAATCAATACATGGCCGAGGTTGCTCAGCATTACCGGATAGGCGAGATGGAAATTTTCTTTGATGTGGGTCTTTATTGTCATTGAGTTCAAGGTTCCAAGTTCAAGGTTCCAGGTTTGAGGTTCCAGGTTTGAAGTTGCGGACGCTTTGATGCTTGCTAATAGGTGTGCTAAATTATAAACCTTTTTGGTGGGCAAGCATGAGTAGGCCTGCCATGCTCATGCTATCGGTTATTTCTCCGTTTGCTACCATTTCTACAGCTTGCTTTAAGGGTAGCTTCCAGACTTTAAGATCGGCTTCAGTTTCTTCGAGTTCGTTTTTGCCTTGGGTTAATTCTTCGGCCAGAAAAATAATACCTTCTTCATCTGTTACTGAGTTTGAAGTATGTATGCGAAGTAATTCGCTCCATCGATTGGCTTGAATTCCGGTTTCTTCTTTTAGCTCTCGCCTGGCTGCATCCATTGGATCTTCACTAAATGGCGCTCCGCCTTCTGGAATTTCCCACGACCATTCATTTAAGGTATATCGAAACTGTCCGACTAACCAGGTATTTCCTTCAGCATCAATCGGTATTATGCCAATGGCTTTATTTTTAAAATGGACTTTGCCATAAATACCTTTCCCTCCTGAAGGATTCAGCACCTGATATTCAGTAACATTAATCCATCGGTTATCATATTTTTCTTCACCGGAAAGGGTAGTCCAGGGATTTTTTATTTCTTCTTTCTGCATAATCAATCATTTTACTTAGTGATACTTAGAGCCTTGGTGGCTTCGTGGCCAAAATACCCTTGCCGCAAAGAAGGCTCGAAGTTGAGAAACTTCAAAAGAACTCAACAACAATTCCAAAGCTATTGAATTCTTTTGTATCGAATCATTTCGCTGTTAAGTTTGCGTATGCTCTTGTCATCGTACACACCTGATTTAATTGAAGCCGGCTGCGATGAGGTAGGGCGCGGCTGTTTGGCAGGACCGGTTGTGGCGGCTTCGGTTATTCTGCCGAAAGATTACAAACATGATTTGTTAAACGACTCCAAGCAACTGAATAAACAAAATCGCGAACAACTTGAAGCCGACATTAAGAGAGACGCTTTGGCGTGGGCGATTGCTGAAGTAAGCCACGAAGAGATTGATGTTATCAATATTTTAAATGCATCATTCAAAGCCATGCATTTGGCATTGGATCAACTTACGTTACGACCTGAATTTTTGCTGATTGATGGAAATCGGTTTACGCCTTATCAAAATATTAAATCGGCCTGCATCATAAAAGGTGATGGAAAATACCTGTCGATTGCTGCTGCATCAATTCTTGCAAAAACCTATCGCGATGAATTGATGACCAAACTATCTTTTCAGTTTCCGGGCTATGGATGGGAAACCAATGTAGGATACCCAACCCCAAAGCATCGTGCTGGTATTATGAAATTAGGCATTACACCTTATCATCGGAAATCATTTCAATTATTACCTTCACAGTTGGAAATATTTATAAAACAGAATGAAAGTATTCACGCGAAAGAAAATTGAATTTGACGAAGTTGCAATTCGCGAATGCAAAAACTGTGGACAGAATTTTAACGGTAGGTTCTGCAATCGTTGTGGTGAAAAGGTAATTGAACAAGAAGAGCGGACGATAAAGTTTTTTCTGGGTCATGTTTTAAATGCCTTTACGTTTATAGACGGTAAGTTCTGGAGGAGTTTCAAAACCATGTTGCTTTCACCCGGAAAGATGACATTCGATCTCGTTGAA
>DAIQPD010000264.1:0-4924 GCA_036787535.1 Chryseolinea sp. | reverse complement strand
GGGCGGAAGGATTTATCTCGGCAAAGACGCCTACCTTGATGAAGCAACATTCAAAGCCATGTATCCCCAATACAAAGAATGGCTCGACATCAAAAGGAAGTATGATCCAACCAACCGTTACTCTTCTGATTTATCCAGAAGAATTGGATTGGAACTAAAGTAAGGTTAATCGTTATCCGTTAATGGTTAATCGTTGTTGGTTGTTCGATCGCTTGAATCTTGCAGAAATCGTAACTATCCAATTTTGTATAAAATTTCATTCAAATACTCTGTGAAGCTTCGTGTCTTCGTGGCGAAAATAAATTAGCCACTAAGTCACCAAGACTCAAAGAAGTCACTAAGTTGCACTATCAGAATCATGGTCCTCATTCAATCATCCAAATCATAGTAGTGAATTTCCTCGCCCACATTTACCTATCGGGAAACAACCCAAAAATACTGGTAGGTAATTTCATTGGCGACTTTGTAAAGGGAAGAAATCTCAAGGAGCAATTTGAATCAGAGATTGCAAAAGGTATTGAACTCCATCGCGAGATTGATTTTTTTACCGATACACATCCCATCGTTCGCGAAAGCAAGAAAAGATTACAACCCAAGTACGGACACTACGCTCCGGTGATTGTTGACGTGTTTTATGATTTTTTTCTGGCAAAGTATTGGAGTGATTATCATCCTGATCCGCTTGCCGATTTTGCCGTACATTCCTATCAAACCATTCTTGATTTTGAACCTATCTTACCAGCAGAAGTAAAACGCTTGATGCCGTACATGATGAAAGGTAATTGGCTATTGAACTACGGCAAACTCGAAGGCATTCAACAAGCCCTAACCGGTATGAGCAGACGAACACGATTTGATTCAAAGATGGATGAATCAGTTGTCGAACTAACAGAGTATCATGATGATTTCAAAAAAGAATTTGACGCTTTCTTTCCTGAATTAAAATCGCATAGTGAAAATTTCATACATCAAGGCTAATCGCCACCGGACAATGATCTGATCCAAAGTATTGATTGTATATCATTGCATCTTTCACTTTTCCAATCAACGGATTTGAAACCAGAAAATAATCAATACGCCACCCTGCATTATTCGCTCGTGCATTGAATACATAATTCCAATAACTATACTTCACTTCTTGTGGATAGAAATGTCGGAAGGTATCTACAAAACCTGATTCCAAGAGTCTTGTGAATCCATCAATTTCGCGTTGAGTATAACCTGATGATTTATTGTAATTTTCTTTTGGTCGCGCCAGATCGATAGGTTGATGCGCCACATTTAAATCGCCACATAAAACCACTGGCTTTCTGCGCGCCAGCAATCGAAGGTATTCGTTAAACTCTCTATCCCATCCTTCGCGATAATCCAGGCGTCCAAGTTCTGAACCTGAGTTGGGTGTATAAACTGTTACTAAAAAGTAGGATGGATATTCTGCTGTAATCACCCTACCTTCCTGATCGTGCTCTTCAATACCCATGTCATAGGTAACATCAAGCGGTTCTGTACGAGAAATAATTGCAGTTCCCGAATAACCCTTTCTGGCTTTGGATGAATTAATGTAAATCTTATATTCAGATGATAAAGGCTCTAACGACTTTCTTACTTCCTCAACAGCCGCCTTCGTTTCCTGAAGGCAGATCACGTCAGGATTCATCATCTTAACATTCTCCAAAAATTCCTTCTTAATAATGGCGCGGATACCGTTTACATTCCAATTAACTAGGTGAAGAGCAGACATGATTTCTAGTATTAAGTAGTTAGTATTGAGTACAAAGTATGGGGAATTCGGAGCCGTTACCTTGAGCATTAAACTTAAAAACAAATGCGCGAAACAAAAAAAGTCTCACCAAAGGCGAGACTTTCAATATGTTCGTGGTGGATAATTAAGCCTTTTTCGCAGCCTTGGCTTTGAATTCTTCTTTTATCGCTTCGATGTCGATGTTCTTTATTACTGGTTTGAAGTTTTGAATCTTCAAATCGGTGCGCCTGCGTGATGATTTTGCTTTATCCTTGCGGCCTTTTCTCTTCAGTCTAGTGATTGGCATGATGCTTTAATGTTAAAAGGAGCGCAAAAATAACGTTTTATTACAATCCGGCAAATGCTTCGCTCAAAAATCCTCGAAAACTATCCAAAATTAGCATAAACCCGGCTGGCACATTAGTACATCTTGCATTCTGCTCATTAACTTGCCCGCGATTATGGAAAAACCAACTTTACCCAAAGGAACACGCGATTTCGGTCCGGCCGTTATGGCCAAGCGCCAGTTTATATTCAATACCATAAGAGGCGTATTTCAAAAGTTTGGTTTTCAGCCATTAGAGACTCCTTCCATGGAGAACCTTTCTACGCTTACGGGGAAGTATGGTGAGGAAGGCGATCAACTTCTTTTCAAGATCCTCAACTCAGGCGATTACCTTAAGGATGTCGATGGTCAAAAACTCGAAGCTCGAAACTCAAAACAGATTACTTCAGAGATTTCAGAAAAAGGTCTTCGTTACGACCTCACTGTTCCCTTCGCTCGATATGTAGTAATGAACCGAGGAGAAATTACCTTCCCATTTAAACGTTACCAGATTCAACCCGTATGGCGCGCTGACCGACCACAAAAAGGAAGGTATCGTGAATTTTATCAATGCGATGCAGATGTGGTAGGCACCGATTCATTGATCTGTGAAGCGGAAATCATTCTGATGATTAAAGATGTATTTAAAGGTTTAGGTATTTCAGATTACTCCATCAAACTCAATCATCGTGGTGTGCTTTCTGGTTTGGCAGAATTGATTGGCGCAAAAGGAAATGAAACTTCTCTTTTTGTAGGCATTGATAAGTTGGATAAAATCGGAGAAGAGAAAGTAAAAGAAGAACTTAGCTTAAAATGTTTTGATGAAAGGGGATTAACACTGCTTTTTGAAATCTTAAACTTCAATGGCTCAACCGAACAGAAATTAGAATTCCTTTCGAAGAAGTTTTCAGCTTCAGAAAATGGCCTCAAAGGAATCAATGATATTAAAAATGTATTGGATTTATTAGAAAATTACGGATCAAATGATGAACATGTTGTCTTTGATGTTCCGCTTGCCCGCGGTTTGAGTTATTATACGGGATGCATTTTTGAAGTAAAAATTAATAACGTTGGCATCGGCAGTGTAAGTGGTGGTGGACGATATGATAATCTTACTCAAGCCTTCGGTGATAAAGAAAATTTATCAGGTGTCGGTTTTTCATTTGGTGTAGACCGCTTGTATGATGCCATGGAAGAGTTAAAGATTTTCCCGAAAGACACACAAGCATCATCAAAGATATTGATCTGTCATTTTGATGAAGCCAGTCAACGCTACGGACTAGGTATTTTAACTGCACTTCGCTCTGCCGGAATTTCATCTGAGATCTATCCGGACCAATCCAAAATCAAAAAGCAATTAGATTACGCTAACAAGAAGTTGATTCAATTCACAATCGTAATTGGTTCTGAAGAGGTTGAAAGTGGAATGTTGGCATTCAAGAACATGGCGAAAGGTGAACAGGAAAAGGTTTCAATAGATCAAATCATTTCCAAACTAAGATTATCCTAGTGGATTAATTACATGAATCAGATTCATCAAATCAATCATAATCCACTTACACTTCATGATCTTTCATCGATCATGAATGATAATCCATCCATTCAACTTTCAGATTCAGCAAGGAATAAAATTATTCGTTGCCGCGAATACCTTGATCAAAAAATAGCCAACTCCAGTCAGTCTATTTATGGTATCAATACAGGATTTGGTTCGCTTTACAATCGCAACATTTCAAGCGATCAATTAGAAAAACTTCAGGAGAATTTAGTGAAGTCACATGCCTGCGGAACCGGTCCGGAAGTTCCGAGTGATTTGGTGAAGCTGATGCTCTTCTTAAAAGTTCAGTCGCTTTCGTACGGATATTCCGGAGTTCAACTCATTACCGTTGAGCGATTGGTGAACATGTTCAATGAAAATGTTTTGCCACGGATATACGAGATGGGATCATTAGGAGCATCGGGTGACCTCGCTCCTCTTGCACACTTGACATTACCTCTTATTGGTTTAGGAGAAGTTCATCATCAGGAAAAAATTATCAGCGGAAAAGAAGTAAATGATTTACTTGGTTGGCAACCCATCCATCTTCAAGCAAAAGAAGGATTAGCATTGCTGAACGGTACACAGTTTATGTGTGCCTATGGAGTTTGGAGCGCACATCATGCACAACGATTACTAACTCTTGCCAATATTATCGGAGCGCTTTCGCTTGATGCTTTCGATGGACGAATCGAACCCTTCTTACCTTCAGTACATGCTATTCGTCCGCAAAAAGGACAAGGTGAAGTAGCAAAGAAAATTAAATCACTTTTGGAAGGAAGTGATTTGATCAGTCAGGCGAAGAAACATGTTCAGGATCCGTATTCATTCCGCTGCATCCCGCAAGTACACGGTGCAAGTGCAGATGCTATTGAATATGTAAGCAATGTATTCTTAACCGAAGCCAACAGTGTAACCGACAATCCAAATGTATTTCCGGAAGAGGATGTCATTATCTCTGCTGGAAATTTTCATGGACAACCACTTGCTCTGGCATTTGATTTTCTAAGCATTGCATTATCTGAACTCGGTAGTATTTCAGAACGCAGAACCTATCAACTGATATCGGGTGTTCGCGATTTGCCGAATTACCTTGTAGCCAATCCGGGTATAAACTCAGGCTTGATGATTCCACAATATACAGCAGCTTCTATCGTGAGTCAGAATAAACAACTTTCTAGTCCTTCGTCAGTTGATTCCATTGTTTCATCCAACGGACAAGAGGATCATGTTAGCATGGGAGCAAACGCTGCAACGAAAGCATATCGCATTGTGAACAATCTTTATTCTATTTTAGCAATCGAGTTGATCACGGCAGCAC
>DAIQPD010000055.1:0-23645 GCA_036787535.1 Chryseolinea sp. | reverse complement strand
AAGCTTTTTATGACATTAACACATTGTCAAGTTCTGAAATAGGTCTACACATTTAATAAACTTAAAACAGGGCCAGGCACTAGCTGACATACTGCCACCTTCACCTTGTTTTCTCTAACAGGTGATCCAGTGGTGACCTGGTCTCGACCCAGTGTCATAGCAGTCGAATCCATACTTCTTCAGTCAGCTATACGGAAAGGCTAAAATGTGTTTGGCGTTGAAATAGATTTACACTTTTAGTAAAGCTAAAACAGGACTAGACAGAATGTAAAAGTTAGGAGTTAGAATTTAGAATGGCTTGTGCAACACATTAACAATTTCTAATCCATGATTACCACCAACGAACAACCATAAACGAATAACAATTAACCTTTATCCTTCCCCCATCCATCTTCAATACCTAATCCAAACAAAGCAAAATCATACTTTATCGGATCAACCGCATCAAGCTTTTTTAAATTGGATGTTAACTCTAATACCGTTTGCCAGTCCGTTTGCTTTCGCTTAATCAATTTGAGTTTGCGCGCAACCCGCTCTACGTGTAAATCACAAGGGCAAAGAAGTTGATCCGTTCTGATATTTTTCCACAAACCAAAGTCAACTCCATTATTATCATTTCTCACCATCCAACGCAAATACATATTCAGTCGCTTGCAAGTCGACTTTCTTTCAGGAGTTGCGATATGTTTTTGAGTTCGATGAGGAAAATCAGGCAAACTAAAAAAGAGAGTATTAAAATGAATCAATCCTTTTTCAACAGTAGCTTCTTCTTTCGGAACTACGAATGCTTCTTCAAGAGACTGATAATTTGAGTAAAACCATTTCAGAAATTCAACAAAGTAAAGTGTGTCGGTTGTATTGAAGGTACGGTGTTTAAAATCCAGCAATAATTTTAAATCTTTCTCAGAATGATGCAGAACAAATTGATGAGGATCATTGTCCATCCGCTGAAGCAAGTCTTTACATTTATTAATAATGGTAACACGTTGCCCCCACGCGAGTACCGCTGCAAACAAACCTGCAATTTCAATATCTTCTTTTTTCGAAAATGAATGTGGAATTTGAATCGGATCATTGACTATGAAACCGGGTTGATTGTATTGAGATACCTTCTCGTTCAGGAATACTTTTAGTTGATCGGGTTTCATCTTCAGGGCAAGTTAATCGTTAATCGTGGGTGTGGGACTTGAGTGTGATGGTAATCAAATTTTTGAGATAGGTAATCGTTCATTTGTGAACCTTCAGTGGAATCGCTTTTATAAAACTATAGACGGTTTTGTGCAACCTGGATTCGTTATTGTTAAACACGTCCACAAAGAGGTTACTCCGCTGGAGTAAAATACACGAACAAAATAATTTTCTACAAATAGGTTGCTCCTCTGGAGCAGTAAGCAATAAACAATTAAAGATTTGTCAATCTATGTTAAACAATCAATCACTATAAAGTTTAAAAGCTATTTCCCTGCATGAACCTTTCAACAATGATAGACCGACTAATCCCACTTAAGAGCTGGCTAGACCATTAACGGATCACGATTAACGGATAACAGATAACGATTAACCCCAGCAACAAAAAAAGCCATCCCTCCCGGGACAGCTTTCTTTATTAATATCAACAAGTGACTAGATTTTCTTCTCCAGCGCTGTGATTTTTTCCTGAGCTTCTGTCTTACCTAAAGACAATGATTTCTTATAGAGTTCGATAGCTTCTTTGTAGGTTTCTTTCTTCTTGCGAGGCGCTAGTTGAGTGCGTTTTGCTGCTTCTTCAACGGCTTGTCCACGAGCAAAGTAAGCATCTGCTTCGCTCATCTTGCTTTGAATCATCATCTCCTGAACGCGTGCTTCGATTAAAGCAAGTTCCTGATTCTTTGTTTCAATTTCGGCTGACTTGTCAGACAATTCCGCTTCCTGCATACCTACTGTAGTAATCAGGTTTTGATTTTCACTGCGGAACTTATCAACCTGCTCTTGTAAAGACGCAATCTCTTTCGATTTTGCTTCTAAATCATCCTTCAATTTTTTGAGAGCGCGTTTTGATCCGGCTACGCTTGCATTCGATGACTTCAATGATTTTTCAAGGTCATCAATCTTTTTCTGTGTGTCTTTTACATATCCATTAATGTCTTTCATACGTGACTTGTAGTCATCGTAGGTTGTACCTTCTACCATGTTGACACGCAATAACTGACGGCTGGCATCAATAGAATCCATAAGTTCGCCAACTTCTGTAAGAGTAGCTGCTACCTTTTGGCTTGCTTCCAATTCCACTCGCAAAGAGTCTACTTTGGTTTGCAAGGCTACCTTTTCGCCATTATCGCACGCAGCAAAAAGCACTACAACTGGAATAGCAAATAATAATTTCTTGATCATAAAGATTTGATTTAGGGGTTATTATGGGGTAAAAGTACAGTTGATTTCGATGCCGAAAGACAAGCCTTGTTAAATTATTTTCTTTTTACTGTTAAAAGGCAGATTATTCCGATGGTTTGATTCGTCAAGATAATCAGGTTTTCTTTTTGGTATTGCGTAAAGGAGTTTAAATTTGCGACCGTTTAAAGCTTGGAGCAAGCCTACATGTTTATTTTTGTTATCGCCAAAAAGCGCCTTACATCCATTAAGTTAACTCTACCTGTTTCAGCAATCAGTGTCGTTCCGTGCGGCATTTCCAATCTTTTACTTTTCCCTTTTATATCTGTCAATATTAAATTAGAAGTGCAACCAACCATTGGACCGTGGCACTGTTAATTGCAACATATTTAGTTTAGTAGTGTAAAAAGAACCGATCGAAAGACGGGGTTCAGCGTATGGCGACTTCAAATGATAAACATCTAACACCCTTATCCGCAGCAGGTGTGTTGGTTTCGCTGGGTATTATTTATGGTGATATTGGAACTTCGCCTATATATACACTCCGATTTATTATTGGGCATCATCTGGTAACAGAAGATCTTGTATTCGGTGGCCTTTCCTGTGTTTTCTGGACGCTTACGCTTATTACTACGGTAAAGTATATCTACCTCGCGTTAAGTGCAGATAACAAAGGTGAAGGTGGAATTTTTGCTCTCTATGCTTTGGTGAGAAGATATAAAGCAGGATGGGTAATTTTTCCGGCCATGATCGGATGTTGTACTCTGATAGCTGACGGTTTTATTACTCCTGCCATTAGTGTGACTTCAGCAGTTGAGGGTTTAAAGAATCTGGTGCCTGACATCACCAATCAAACCATCATCACGATTGTCATTGTCATCTTAGTTTTACTCTTTTTATTCCAGCAGTTTGGTAGTAGTGTGGTGGGTAAAACCTTTGGTCCGGTAATGTTAGTCTGGTTTATTTTTATTGGATCTATCGGTGCATATCACTTATCAGATCACATTGCAATATTAAAGGCCCTCAATCCGGTTTACGGCTTCAATCTACTCATTAAGTATCCCGGAGGATTTTGGATTTTAGGTGCCATCTTCTTGTGTACTACCGGAGCAGAAGCCATGTATTCCGACCTCGGTCATTGCGGAAAAGGTAACATCCGATTAGGATGGGGATTTGTAAAAGTATGTCTCCTATTAAGTTATTTCGGTCAAGGCGCATGGCTGCTTGCCAATTTTGAAGGACAACCATTAGGCGAGTCCATTCCTTTTTTCTCTATGATGCCTGAATGGCTATTAATATTTGGAGTGATCATCGCTACCATGGCTACCGTTATTGCCAGCCAGGCATTAATCTCAGGCACATTTACCTTAGTGAACGAAGCCATGAAGTTGAAGCTCTGGCCGGCAACACGTGTTCAATATCCAAGTCAGGTGAAGGGACAGATTTACATCCCGGCTATCAATTGGATTTTAATGTTCGGTTGCATTGTAGTGGTGCTCTATTTTCAAGAGGCCGATGCCATGCAAAGTGCCTACGGTTTAGCCATTACCTTTGATATGTTAATGACCACTTCGTTATTGGTTTATTATTTTTCTACTGCAAAGAAATCACGTTATCGCTCTATTATTTTAGCCGTTACCTTCTTCAGTATAGAAGGTGCTTTCCTGATTTCCAACTTAAGCAAGTTTACGCATGGCGGATGGTTCTCTTTCTCTATTGCTTCTATTTTCTTTCTGATGATGTTCGTCTTGCTGAGAGCACGATGGTTGCGTGAACGGCATACTGAGTTTGTGGATTTAAAACATTATGTCGGCATGATACAGGATTTACAAGCCGACCTTACCGTTCAGAAAGAAGCGACCAATCTTGTGTACCTGGCAGTAGCCGATAGTAAACGCTACATCGACTCTAACATTATATACTCCATCTTTAAAAAGCGACCAAAGCGTGCTGATGTTTACTGGTTTCTTCATGTTGATACGGTTGATACTCCGTTCACCAGTAAATATTCAGTCGATACCATCATTCCGAAGAAATGCTTTTTTATTCGGATGCGACTTGGATTTAAAACCGATCATCGGGTGAACCTGCTCTTCAATCAGATCATTCACGAAATGGCGGATAGTGGTGAGATTGATTTAGTAAGTGCTTACCCTTCGTTACATAAATATAGTATGATGGGCGATTTCAAATTCGTCATCATCCACTCATGGGCATCCTCTGATAGTGAAATATCTACCTTCGACAGACTGATCATTCAAGGTTATCGAATTCTGAAAGAACACAGCTTACCTACTGAAGAACTCTATGGTATTGAAGCTGCCAACCTGGAAATTGAAAAGGTACCAATACAGGTAGGACCACAAGCTAAGGTTAAGATTAAGCGGGAGAGGGACTAAATCGTTACAAGTTTCCAGTTTACCGGTAAACAGGAAACCAATTCTAATATCCGCTTGCGGACACCCTCGTTCGCTTTTGGCTTTCTTTAATTTCGAAATACCTTCAAAAATGCTATAAAAGGAACATTTGGTAGTGGCACTGATATTGGCAAGGGGATTCTGTCAAACACCAAATGCTATGCTACAGAATTACCTAAAGATTGCTTTGCGCACCATGATGCGCAACAAGTCGTACTCCATAATTAACATCCTCGGACTTTCCATTGGCGTGGCATGCTGCCTTATGCTTGCATTATACATTCAGGATGAATGGAGCTACGATCAACATCATAAAGATGTAGCCAACATCTATCGTATTGATACACACTTTCAGGGCGAAGTGGGATTTGATAAGTTAGGAACTTCCTCTCCACCAATCGCCATGGCAATGCGAGATGAAATTCCGGAAATTGAAACTGCCGGACGAATGGTGAACCCTCCCGGTGTAGCACAGAATTTAATAAAGTATGAAAACACAATCTTTTATGAAACTGATGGCTACATCGCTGACTCCACCATCTTTGATCTGCTTACCTATGAGTTTATAGAAGGTAATCCAAAGAAAGCATTAGTTGAAGCAAATTCTGTTGTGATCTCTGAGTCTATTGCTCATAAAATATTTGGAAGT
This sequence comes from Chryseolinea sp., assembly GCA_036787535.1. Lineage (GTDB taxonomy): Bacteria > Bacteroidota > Bacteroidia > Cytophagales > Cyclobacteriaceae > Chryseolinea. The sequence goes on along the minus strand of DAIQPD010000055.1, from coordinate 18,212 downwards.
GAATCCGCACTGGATAAAATGATCTCCATTAGTCAGGGAGGCGAACCCTCTGAATATAAAATTACAGGTGTCTATAAACTTAATAAAAAGAGTGTCTATACAGTAAACTTCTTCATCTCCATGACGAGTTCATCTGGTATGGCTACCTATCTCCGATCTGACAATGCACAAGGTGAATGGGCCGGTCAAAATTTTATACCCTCCTTTGTAAAATTAAGAGCTGGTCAATCGGAAGAGGAAACAGAGAAAAAAATGAATCAGGTGCTCGTTAAGTATGGCACTGACGACATGAAAGCATTAGGTATGAGTAAAACACTTGCGCTTGAACCGCTTAAAGACATTTATCTAAAATCCGAAACTGAAAAAAATCAACGCATTACCTATATCTATGTAATTGCTTCCATCGCTGTTTTCATTTTATTGATTGCCTGCATCAACTTCATGAATCTTTCTACAGCAAAAGCAACCAAGCGTGCAAACGAAGTTGGATTACGAAAGGTAATGGGCGCTTTTCGCTCATCGCTGATCAGACAATTTATGGGAGAAGCTTTGGTGATTGTGTTCATCTCCATATTGATCAGCGTTATCATGGTGCAGACATCACTGCCATTTTTCAATCAACTCACCGGCAAATCAATTTCATTTGATGGAAAGAATGTATTGTTTTTCTCAACAGTACTTGCCCTTATTACAATTGTGACAGGAGTTTTAGCAGGAAGCTATCCGGCATTTTACTTATCATCATTTCAACCCGCTCAAGTTTTAAAAGGTAAGCAAGCATTGAGTAATTCTTCTGGTTGGCTAAGAAGGTCGTTAGTTGTTTTTCAATTTATGATTGCCATTGCTTTGGTGTGTGGCATGGTAATCATTACACAACAACTCAATTACATGCAAGAAAAAGATCTTGGCTTTGATGCAAATGCAAAAATTATTATTCCACTCCGAACCGAATCAGCGCAGAAAAGCTATGAACCCTTAAAGAGGGAAATAGAAAAAGAATCGTTCGTAAAAAGTATTTCAGCTACCGAATACATTCCAGGCTCTACGATCTGGAGTGATATGAATTTTTATACATCAGGCGGTAGTATGGAAACTGCCAATATGATCAGACGCAACACGGTTGATCAGGGATATTTGGAAATGATGGACATCAAGCTTATTGCCGGAAGATCATTTAATGAAAACAGATCCTCAGAAAGCAATAACAAATTGATTGTAAACAGAACAACAGCAAAACGATTTGGATTAGAACCCGATAAAATTGTCGGGCAACCGTTATACTTCGAATGGCAAGGTCAGAAATACACGTTCGAAGTAGTTGGGGTAATGGAAGATTATCATCAAACGAGTTTAAAAGAAGAAATTTATCCTACCCTCTTTGAGATGGCGGATTCGGCCTACCGATTTTCTCATATGGTTGTGGATGTGAATGCTGACAATTTTAAATCAACCATTTCATCGATAGAAGAAAAGTGGAAGTCATTGGTTATTGATACGCCTTTCGAATATTCTTTCCTTGATGAAAATATTCAAAAGCAATATGATGAAGATAGAAAGGTATCCAGAATCATTACCAGCTTCACTATTATTGCAATGTTTATCTCCTGTCTTGGTCTGTATGGGCTTTCTACTTTCATGGCCGAGAGAAGGTTTAAAGAAATTGGTGTGCGAAAAGTATTAGGTGCAAGTGTTAACCAGATTGTTGGTTTAATGTCAACCGAATTTATCAAGCTTATCATTATTGCGTTCATTATTGCTGTTCCCCTTTCATGGTATGCTATGGATAAATGGCTGGAAGGTTTTGCTTACAAAGTATCAATAAGCATGATGGTATTTATTTATGCCGGTGGAATCGCGCTGCTCATTGCATTATTAACCGTAAGTTTTGAATCCATCAAAGCAGCTACGGTTAATCCTGTGAAGAGTTTGAGAAACGAATAATGATACTTGGTTATCGGTAAAAGGTAATCGGTAATCAGGCTTACATATGAATAACGATTAACGAACAACTAAAAACAATGCTTCGTAACTACTTCAAAATTGTATTTCGCCACTTAAGTCGGCAAAAGCTAAATACATCATTACACATCATTGGTCTTACATTGGGACTAAGTGTTTGTTTGATTATTTCATTATTCATTCGATACGAACTTAGTTTCGATACGTATCATGAAAAAGCAAATCGAACTTATCGCATAATTTCCAAATGGACTGAAGGCAATGGTCAAATAGATAAGCACTATTCTACACCATTTCCTTTGGCTAATGCCATTCGCACAGAAATGTCGGGTATTGATTATGTAAGCTTTGCACATCCACCATATGTTAAAATAGTAGAGGTTAGTTCAGAAAAAAAATTTATTGATGAGAGAATACTGGCAGTAGAATCTGACTTCTCTCAAATTTTTAATATTGAAACGGTAGAAGGTGATTTGTACAAAACTCTTCGCACACCATATCAGGCAGCAATTACAGAATCAACAGCCAAAAAACTTTTCGGCAACGAAAATCCAATTGGTAAGTCCTTTAGTCTAAAAATGGAAGATAATTTTGAATTTACAATTGGTGCAGTTATCAAAGATTTTCCTGCTAACACACACTTACCAGCTTCTATATTAGTTTCTCACGCTTATACCGAAAATTTTCTAAAACCCAACCTGAATGGCTGGACCTATGTATCCGGTACTGAAACATTAATTGTTGCTTCAGAAAATGCTGATCTGTCACTTTTAACAGCTCAACTAAAAGCAATAGCTGATCGACATCTAAATTCAGATAAAAACAAAACGGACCGAAGTGATTTTGAATTACAGCCTTTGAATGAAATACATTTCAATAATTCAATTGCAGGTGGTGGAGGATGGGTACAAGCTGTTTCGATAAGTTGGCTTTGGTTTTTTGCAATTATTGGTGTTGCCGTACTGATGCTTGCCTGCATCAATTTTATTAATTTATCAACCGCTCAATCTATTTCAAAAGCAAAAGAAGTAGGTATTCGTAAATCAGTAGGGGCATTTCGTCTCAACTTGATTTTGCAATTTTTGTGTGAAGCCTGGGTACTTACTTTCATCTCCGGAATTCTTGCCATAGCAATTGCTCAACTAGTTTTACCTTCTATCAACACGCTTCTGGACAAAAACATATCCTTTGATTTAACGAACTCGCCTGTATTACTCTTATCACTTTTATCAGCGACTATTTTGATTGGACTTCTTGCAGGACTGTATCCGGCCTGGTACATATCAAAATATAATCCATCCATTACACTAAAGGCAGGAACAACCTTAGGTGATCATGCTTCTGTCTGGCTCAGAAAAAGTTTAGTGGTGGTGCAGTTTAGCATCTCCATTGGGTTGTTGATGGCATTACTTGTGATGGCTCAACAAGTAAATTATTTGCGTAGTGAAAATCTGGGATTCAATAAAGACAATATTGTTAATGTTGAAATTCAACCACGTGTTAATAAACAAGGTCTTTATAAAACGGAGCTGGAAAAAATTGCTCAGGTAAAAGATGTAGCCTTTGGCACAGCAACTCCTAGCAGCCAGTCACATTGGGGCACTGTCATGAATCGAGTGGGTAGAGAAAATCCAGATCGAAAAAGAGTGACTCTTATTTTTGGTGATGATCACTTTTGCAAAATGTATGGTTTACAACTTTTAGCCGGAAGGTTTTTGGAAGCAGCGGACACCAACTACATCGCGAAATCTGTAGCTGAGAAAGACCAAATTATGAAAGCTGTGGTGAATGAACAGTTAATTAAAGATTTAGGATTCGAGTCCAATGAGGCAGCCATTGGAGAAAGATTCTGGGCAGGCTGGAACAGCGGTAATCTTGAGATAGTAGGTGTGGTTCATAACTTCAATACTGGCTCTCTCCAGGAAGCGATCAAACCAGCTCTGATAACACCTAGTCCAAGAGATTATGAACAAGCTGGAATAAAAATAGAAGCGAACAGTAATATACCCGAAACTCTTGCCGCTATTGAAACCGCATGGAAAAAGACATATCCCGATGGTATCTTTACATACAATTTTTTGGACGAACAGATTGATGCATTTTACAAAGCAGAGGAAAGGCTTTTTACCTTGTTCAAAATCTTTTCAGGACTTGCCATGCTTATTTCGTGTCTGGGTCTCTATGGTCTTGCTACTTTTGCTGCACAATCACGAACCAAAGAAATTGGTATTCGAAAAGTCTTGGGAGCTTCAGTGAATAGAATTGTTATGCTTCTCTCCAAAGATTTTCTTTTTCTAATAATACTAGCTATGGTTATTGCAACTCCCCTAACGTGGTATGGCATGAATCAATGGCTTCAGAACTACGCTTTCCGAATTAATATTGGTTTGTGGGTTATCGGACTTACCGGAATTTTGACGGTATTAATCGCCATCATAACAGTAAGTTCCCAAGCCATTAAAGCTGCAATCAGTAATCCGGTAGAGAGTTTGAGAAGTGAATAGAAGGTAAAAGGTAAACGGTTACCAGTGATTGGTAATGTGACTTGGACAACGAACAACAAACAACTAAAAAAAATGCTTCGCAACTATTTCAAAATCGCCCTACGAAGTTTACTAAAAAACTCGTTCTACTCCATTATTAACATTGGTGGTTTAGCTATTGGCATAGCGTGCAGTGTTTTAATTGCATTGTGGGTTTGGGATGAAGTTACCTTTGATCGATCGCATAAAAATGCAGACCGATTAGGCCAGTTATGGGTTCATAATGAATTTAGTGATAAGATAATTTCATCTCAGGCTACACCCTTGCCTACCTACGAATTTCTAAAAACGTATGATAGTCGGATAAAAGAAACATGTCTTGCACACTGGGCCATTCAACATCTTTTGGTAGTGGGTGAAAATAAAGTAACAAAGATTGGACAATTCGCCAGCGAAGAATTCTTAAGCATGTTTCAATTTCCCTTAGTGAAGGGTTCTGCAACTTCAACGCTGAAAGATCCTGGTTCGATACTCATTACTGAATCGTTGGCAAAAACATTATTTGGTGATCGTGATCCCATGAACCAAACCATACGCATGGACAATCAGTACGATTTAAAAGTGGCAGGCGTATTAAAAGATCTTCCCTCTAATTCATCATTTGAGTTTGAATTTCTCGCTCCATGGACTTTGTATGCTACACAAGATTGGGTGAAAAGAAATAAAGATCTGTGGGACGATCAATCATTCCAGGTATTTGTCGAACTGCAACCCGGAGCCAACGTAGAAGAAGTAAATGCTCACATCAAAAATATTATCAACGAAAAAATAAAGGATGCTAAAACCGATTTATTTATACATCCTTTAACCGATTGGCATCTTCGCTCTCGTTTCGAAAACGGAATAAATACGGGCGGAAGAATTGATAACGTTAAATGGTTCGCTTTGATTGGATTGTTTGTCTTGATTATCGCCTGCATCAATTTTATGAATTTGGCAACAGCGCGTAGCGAGCACAGAGCACGTGAGGTGGGTATTCGCAAATCCGTTGGGTCAAGGAGAAGTGAACTTATTTTCCAATTTATCGGAGAGTCTGTACTGATTTCTGCTCTCGCCTTTTTTCTGGCCATAGTCATCGTTGAATTATCGCTTCCTCTTTACAATAATTTGGTAGAGAAGAAACTCTTTATTGATTACTCATCTCCAATCGTATGGTTATTAGCAATAAGTATCATAGGCATAACAGGAATATTTGCGGGAAGCTACCCAGCATTTTACTTATCATCATTCAATCCTGTTAAAGTATTGAAAGGTAAAATTCAATTAGACCGTGGTGCAACCACACCACGAAAAGTACTGGTTTCACTTCAATACTTCTTTTCTATCTTTCTTATTGTAGGCACGATTGTATTCTATCAGCAAATTCAACATGTAAAAGCGCGTGATGTAGGTTATGATCGCGAAAACATGATCATGATAACCTCCAATGACGAGCTCAACAAAAATTACAAAGGCATCAAGGAACAATTGCTTTCATTAGGTCTCGCAAAATCAGTTACAACAGCCAGTAGTCCGGTAACCGAGATATATGGTAACAATACACTTGAATGGCCAGGCAAACCTGCAGATCAGGAAATACTTTTCTCACGTGTGGTGATCGGTTATAATTATTCTAAGACCATGGACATCAAAGTACTTGAAGGGCGAGACTTCTCAGAAGATTTTATGAGCGATAGCAGCGCAATGATTCTTAACAAAGCTGCCGTTGAAGCGATTGGCGTTGAGAATCCGATTGGCCTTCAGATTAAATTATGGAGCGCAACATGGACAGTAGTTGGTGTTTACGATGATGTAATAATGGCATCACCTTTCAAAGACGTGCAACCCGGATTTTATCTTCTTAATCCGGATTGGGCTGAGGTAGTTACTATTCGATTGGATAAAACTTCCGATCTTAAAAATACATTGGCTCAAACTGAAGGTATTTTCAAAAGACTAAATCCTTCATTCCCTTTTGAATATCAATTTGTAGATGATCAGTTTGCTAAAAAGTTTTCGAGCATTACACTTATTGGAACATTGGCATCCATCTTTGCATTCCTGGCGATCTTCATAACCTGCTTAGGTATGTTTGGACTTGCAACCTTTACAGCAGAGCAACGAACAAAAGAAATTGGTATCAGAAAAGTAATGGGTGCAAGTTCACTCAGCATAGTTGCATTACTTTCAAAAGATTTTACAAGACTTGTCTTTGTTGGTTTTGCTTTTGGGGCACCTATGGCTTGGTGGGTACTTAATTCGTATTTAGATCGATTTACTTATCGCATCACGATTTCATGGATGGTCATTCTAATCACTGGTGCAATTACCTTACTCCTTACACTATTAATTGTATCGAGCCAGGCACTTCGCGCTGCAGCAACGAATCCTTCGAAAAGTCTTAGAAGTGAATAATAGCAATCGGGAATCGGTGAATAGTAATCAGTAACAACAATCAACACGAATAACGATCAACAAACAACGAACAACTAAAAAAATGCTTCGCAACAATCTTATTATCATCATCAGAAGTTTAATCAGGAATAAAACATTCAGTCTGATTAACATTCTCGGCTTGTCAATCGGGCTCATTACATTTCTTGCCATTAGCTTGTATGTAGTAGATGAATTTTCATACGATCGCTTTCACGAAAAGAAAGACCGGATTTATCGCTCGATAATCAGTGCGAATTGGGATGGACAAACCATGAAGTGGGGAGGCTCACCGAATAAGCTTGCACCAACTGCTGTCAAAGAGATTCCAGAAATTGAAAAAGCAACGCGTGTCTTTCATCACAACTTTGGTGACATTGGATTTATATCAACAGAAACTGAAAAATTTTCGGAATCCAATTTATTCTATGCTGATCCTGAAATCTTTGACGTATTCACTATTCCGCTTATAAAAGGAAATCCTGAAAAGGTATTGGATCGGCCGGGCACCGTTGTGATAAGTGAATCAACTGCTAAAAAATATTTTGGTAGTGACGATCCTATCGGAAAAAATCTTCTCGTTGATAATTCAATAAACCTTGAGATTACAGGTATCTATTCCGATTTTCCTTCCAATTCATTTTTGCAATGTCAGCTAATTGCTTCGTTTTCTTCAAACTGGTTTGGTGCAGAAAAAAATCAAAGCTGGGGTAACGCGAGCTTCGATACCTATTTCTTATTGCATACTGACGTAACTAAAGAAGCAGCAGACAAAAAAATCGCAGAGATGTTAGAACGAGACATATCAAAAGATGATCGTTGGTTCTCTATTGCCCTTCAACCCCTCCTTGATATTCGATTACATTCTGAAGACCTGTCGTCCAATATTGACAGACGCGACTATGGTGATTATAAACAAGTAAAAATCTTAGTCGCCCTGGCGTTGATTATTCTGTTAATCGCAGCCGTAAATTATATGAACCTCACTACGGCACAATCGCAGCGAAGAAATAAAGAGATAGGTATCGCTAAAACATTGGGAGCAACATTCGGGCAACTGAATCTGAAATTTTACTTCGAAGCTTCGGTTTTTGTTTTGTTGTCGCTCTTGATTGCGATCACCATCTTCACGCTTACTCTTCCGGTTTTCAACCAACTAAGCGGGAAAAATATTTCAATTGATTTCGTTAATCAAAGTTGGTTCTGGATTTCATTCGGTATTGTCTGGATGTTCCTGACCTTTATATCCGGAGTTTATCCGGCACTCTACCTCTCCTCTTTTTCACCCAAATTAGCGCTGCAAAAAACTTCCAACTCCGGTGGACAATCTTCTATCCGAAAAGGTCTCGTAGTTTTTCAATTTTCAATCTCTACTATCCTGATCATTTGTTCGCTGATCTTTTATAAACAAATGAACTTCATTCGTGATAAAAAACTAGGCTATCAACCTGAACAGGTAATTGCAATAATGGTATCAGCTGCTAAAGATCGGGATCAGATTGCATCCGTTAAAACAGAATTTGAATCGCTCGCTGAAGTAAAGAGTGTGAGTAGAAGTCAATCGTATCCGGGTGTTGGTACCAGCAGCAGAAATGTTGTTCGTGAAGGTGCAACCGCTGATGGTGCCAGCATTTTAACGACAAGAGCATCATATGAAATACTGGATGTACTTGGAATAAAATTATTAACAGGTAAAACACTTCCTGAAAACAAAAATCCGAAAGACACAACGATACAAGTTGTCATTAACAAATCAACGTCAGACTATCTGGGATTGAGTCCTGAAGAAGTGGTTGGAAAACGTGTGGAAATTCAAGGATTTGAAGGACCCACAGAAGTGGTTGGTGTTACAGAAGATTTTCATGTGGCCTCTCTTCATCAAAAGATAGGCCCGTATTGTTTTCATAATTCGCCAACAGAAGGTCTTACCTACCTATTAGTGAAGGTACAAACGCAAGACCTAACGTCAACCGTAAAAAAACTTGAGACAATATTTAAAAAGACAATCCCTTCTGCATTTGAATATTCATTTCTCGATCAGCAAATGGCAAAGCTCTACCATAGTGAAGAACGACTCTCTAATATTGTGTTATTGTTTGCCGGACTTGCAATATTTATTGCGTGTCTTGGACTTTATGCACTGGCGTCATTCACTGCAGAGCAACGTGTAAAAGAAATTGGTGTACGTAAAGTATTGGGTGCATCTGTTATGCAAATTGTAAATATGCTGGCGAAAGAATTTGTGATGCTCGTTCTGATCGCCTTTGCGATTGGTGTCCCGGTAGGATATTACCTTATGAACAACTGGCTTGAAGGGTTTGAGTATCGCACCAACTTTGATCTGATAATATTTGTAGTAGCTGGGGCTGCTGCTTTAATCATTGCCTGGACAACGGTAAGTTTTGAATCCTTCAGAGCAGCAAGAAAAAATCCGGTGGAGAGTTTGAAGAGTGAGTAAAATAGTTTGAGGTTTGAGGTTTCAAGTTGAACTAGTAACCTGAAACTTCAAACCTCAAACCAAATATCAACGACCATCCACGCTAGTCAATTATTTTAAGAATCATTTCGGAAACATTACAGCGCTGTCGTTGATTTCTGAAGGGTGTTCTTTTAAAAGTTTATACATCGCTGCTCCGGCCATAATCACTGGTCCGTAACCATGCGCTGCATACACATTAATGGGTCGGTAATAATAAAATGCAGGATCGAATGCCATACCGGTGCCTACGCAAGTTCCTTCTACTTGTCCTTTGTCATTTACTTTTATGCTCACTGCATTCCATGCTAGCAAAGCCATTGGTGCATGGGCTTCTCTATTTATCCAACCACGATTAATGGCATGAGCAATACAGTATGAATAGATCGCTGTTGCTGACGTTTCCAAATATGAATCTTCACGATCTAGTAACTGATGCCAGAAACCCTCGCCTGATTGTCGCGATGCCAAACCTTGAATTTGAGACTGAAGCAATTCCAAAATCATTTTCCTTCCAGGATGATTTTCTGGTAAAACTTCCAGGACTTCTACCTTTGTTAAAAGCGCCCAACCATTCGCGCGCGCCCAGTGAAACTGCGGATGAACATTCATGCTCTCTACCCAGCCATGCATGTACAATCCCTTCTCTTTGTTGAACATGCGATCTGAAAATTGTTTAATCTGCTTTACGGCTTCATCATAATATTTTACATCACCCGTAAGCTTACCCATTTGCGCGATAGCCGGAACACTCATGTACATATCGTCTAACCAAAGTGTATTTGGTAGCGGGCGATTTCTAGCCATTGTTCCATCCGATAAACGATACTCCTTTGTTATAATGTAATTCATGTAGTTATCAATCAAAGAACGATAGCTTCCCTTCACACCGGCACGTTCCGCTTTAATCATGGCTGCACACATCGCACCCACATCATCAAGTGCATGAGGCTCTACAATTTGTCTCAAAGGATTTCGAGTCTCAGGGTATGCTTTTTCAAAAGCCTGAAAGTAAGGCGTTATCTCTGATAGAAATTTGAAACGATTCAAGGTATAGTCAGTGTACCGTTTATCACCGGTTACTTCGCCTGTCAATAACATTGCGCCATAGGTAACACCCCACTCATAACTTGTAAGTCTGAAATCTCCAGGTTTTAAGATCGCATCTTTATCCGGCTTTTTAAAATCCTGAATGACCGCGTTAGTCTTGCTATTAACAATAGATGCAGGAGTGTTTGCATCCAGATAAGTAAACACACGATCCAGTACCTTCTTGATATCTTCAGGTTTGGTTGTTCCATACGGAATTTTATAATCAGGCGGCAAAGCATGCAAAGGCACTGTAGTATCATTTCCCTTCACGGGAACTTGTGCTCGTGTCTGAATTGCCGTTGATGCCAATAGAATAATAAAAGAAACTGTAAAATTAATTTTTTTCATACCGTTGCGTTTTCTCATATCTTGAATTATTGCTTTGTCAATCAAATAGAAAATCAATTCTATCCGGTGGCGAATTGTCGCTTCACACCAGGTTTAATACTGGTAAGGTCAGCGATTTTTACAGGCATACCGCTCTCACAACTTTTTCGTGCAGCGATGCCTACTAATATCGAGAGCGCGCCATCACGAACACTCGCAGCCTGGTTTAGTGGATCTTCTGTTACTCCTCCAAAAATTTTATCCTTTAGAAGTTTATCACCACCACCATGACCGCTTGTGCCATGAGAAACGCGAATAAATTCGCGCGTACCAAAATTTTTCTCCAACACAATTTCATCGTAATTCTTTTCTTCAATTGGGTTGCTCTCTTCGATCCATACATCCATTCTACCTTTCGTTCCATTGAAGGCGATGCGATAACCTTCATACGGAGAATAGGTAGTGAGTGAATAACTTACCTGCACACCGTTAGCATACTTGATTGTGGCGGCCATTTTATCGTAGATATTAATATCCTCTTTAAATACGCAGCCATCGCGAAGGTATCCATCATGCTTTTCATGATCTGTATATAACGCTACATAGTCTTTGTTCTTAGTGATATCAAAATAGAATTTGCAATTGCTTTTATGCGGGCAGGGTCTGCAGTTGGTATGACGGAATGAATTGTTCTTTCCATAAAAATTCAAATCCCCAGTGGCATACACTTCTGAGGGATCAGATTCAATCCACCAATTGAGCAAATCAAAATGATGTGTTGCTTTATGAACCCACAATGTTCCACCTTTTTCTTTCAATCGATGCCAGCGTCTGAAATAATCGGCACCGTGACTTGTATTGAGATACCAATGAAAATCAACAGAGGTAAGGTCACCAATGGCACCACTGCGCAGCAACTCATACATCTTCGCGCGATGGGGAGAATACCTATAGTTAAAGGTTACTGTAACTTTCTTTCCAGTTCTTTTTTCGGCTTCTAAAATGGCTTCACATTTTTGTTCATCCGTAGTCATTGGTTTTTCGGTGATGATGTTGGCACCGAGTTCCATACCGTGAATTATAAATTCGTGATGCGTTGCATCTACGGTTGTAACAATGAGTGTATCCGGCTTAACCTCTTTCATCATCTTTTCGAAATCCGTAAACGTTGGGCAGTTGAATCCTGCTGCTTTCTTAAAATATTCCAACCGCCCGGGATTAACATCGCACAATCCTACGTATTCAACTTTATCAGCGTAATTCAATTGTACGTCCTTCGACCACATACCTAATGCTCTGCTCCCTGTACCAACAATGGCAACTCTTTTTTTCGTGCCAGCCGGCCATGATGCAGCAGTCGCATTCAACGGATTCAGTATCATTGCTCCAGCCAACGCTGTTCCGGTTGTTGCCATAAATTTTCTGCGTGATAGATTGTTGTTATTATTCATATTGCTCTGGTTATTTGATTCTAAAATAAGAGGACTAGCCATATCATTTTCAGCATTTGCAGTGTCCATTTCCCGAAAAAGCGCAACCGCAACCAGCTTAATAAAGGCCTTTCCCTATGGTCTGGCCGATAAAAAAAACCACTAGTTGTTGGTAAAGTGCAATCGATTGCTCAATTTTAAAAGTATTGCGGAAAGAACCAGCAACTGTCCTGTACTATACTGAATTGGGATGGATGGCTAAAAGGTTCTGGAAATGGTAAATTCAAACGAATAATGGATTTTTAAATACTGACCGAATGAAAGAGAAGGAAGTAGAGTGCTTCGTTGAAATTCGAATCGATCATGAATCTCTGATTCCCAAATACCTACAGATTGTAAATTCAATCACAGAAGACATCGAACGCAATGTATTATCGGTTGGTCAGCGTGTGCCGTCTATTAATGAAATCAGCGAAGAGTATTACCTATCACGCGATACCGTTGAGAAGGCATACAATGTACTGAAAGAAAAAGAGATTATTGTTTCGGCAAAAGGTAAAGGATACTACGTAGCCCGGACCATTTCACCCTCAAAAATAAATGTACTGTTCCTGCTCAATAAACTGAGCTCGTATAAATTAAGAATCTATAACTCATTTGTAAACAGTCTTGGCCATCATGCCCAAGTTGATCTTACACTTTACCACTGCGATCCGAAAATATTCCTGAATACGCTGAATGAAAACATGAGGCGATACGACTATTTCGTAGTGATGCCCCACTTTAAAGATGAGAATGAAATTCATCAAGGTACATGCATGGAGGTAATTCAAACGTTACGAAAAATACCAGAAGATAAGTTATTGATTCTCGACAACTACATTCCGGAATTGAAACGAGACATTGCTGCTGTTTATCAGGATTTCAAAATGGATATTTATGAAGCTCTTGAAGAAGGTAGCGAAATCCTGAAACGATATAAAAAACTGATTCTGGCGTACCCTAAAAAAACAGTGTACCCCTACCCCATTGAAATTCTTCATGGCTTCCATAAATTTTGTACCGACTTTAATTTCGATTTTGAAGTACTCGATGAAATATATCCCGACATGGATTTGCGTGCAGATGATGCTTACATTATTATCGAAGAAGCAGATCTCGTAAACCTGGTGAAGCAGGCCCGCGATAAGAAATTTATTTTGGGCAAGGATATCGGTATCATTTCTTATAACGATACTCCACTAAAAGACTTACTGGGAATAACCGTAATCTCCACCGACTTTAAGGTAATGGGCGAGACTGCAGCCTACATGATTATGAAAAAGAAAAAAGAAGTGGTGAAAAATGTATTTCATTTTATAAACAGGAATTCAGCTTAGAAAAGTCCACGGACCACGGTTGACAGTCGACCGTGGTTCGTGGACTTTTTACAATTACTGCATCCTCTTCAATCCTTCCCACTTTACATTCCATTTTCCATCCTTCGGAAATCCAGGATTCATTTTTTCATTTCCATCCCATCCGGCACACATCATTGCTACCGCTGCCAGTGTTCCACCGTTTCCGGGAAGGTAAAGTCGCAGGCGATCGTCCTGATAATTATGGCCATTCACGAGATAGGTATTTTTTTGAATATCCATCAACAACGCATTGATCGCTTGTTCCGGTTTATTTAATCTTGCCGCGGTCATTGCAAGCAAAGGATAATCCCAGCCCCATGTCGTTTGCCATTGCCAGTGATTCATTATTTCATCAAAGGTATTTGACATAATAGCAGAGTCAATCCGATTATTTAAAGGAAGAAAACCGTAAGCGCCTACTACTGCCGGATGATCTCTTCTGTATTGATCATCGACATATGCATTCGGTGTCGTTGAGTTGGGTAGATATAAATTGTTACTCGTTACAAGCGGAGCAAGATTGTTTAATACTTCATTCCACTTTTTATTTTCTTCCAGCCCTAATCGTCTTCGCCATTCTTGTGCAGTTTTTAATCCATAGTACCAATATTGAAGCTCATAAGCGGGATCATCAGTCTCGGTGGCCTTGAAAATTTCTTGTGCCGGAATTAAGGGATGACACAGATGATACTTGCCATCTCTCAATTTTACAAACGAAGCCATGAAATCAGCCGTGTTGAATACAATGTCTTTATACTTATCAAGAATTGCTTCACTGGAGTCATTTCGATAAAGCAGTTCAGCAAAATAAATTGGATGAGGTTGTTGCCAGATAATAAATGCACCTACACTCGATGGACTTTCATTTCCATTTGGGTCTGTCATCTTTTGCCAACGTGCTCCTTCATAACCTTGCCATTTCGCGGTAGCTTTTGCTTTTGGCATTACATCACTATACCATTGCATACTTTTCTCGAGTAAATCAGCCCTACCCCACAAAGCAAACTGTGCAGCATGCCACCAATGCATTTCCAAATGAAATTTTCCAAACCAGCTGTTCATGGTCAATCCCGTTTCTTGTGGTGGCAATGAACCAGCACATTGAATTTTAGTAAGGTATTGAGATAAGATTACTCTGCGCTCCAGTTCCTTCGCCCGAGGATCGGTGCATTCAGAAAAATCTACAGCACCACCGGACGTCCAGAATTTTTCCCAATGCCCTATACTGTTTCTTTCAGTTGAAGAAAAATCAGTATTGGCAAAGGTATCATCACGCGAAAATTCTACAGAAAACGCCAATGATCTTTCTCTTGCATCTGGCATTAATTCAAACTGATGTTTTTGATCTTCATCTATTTCCGCTTTATTGTTCCAGTCAACATGAACAAAATAAGTCGTTGAATCCAACTCACGTTTTATCAAAGCAGAGTGATCATTACTACTAACAAGAGTCGACTGATGCTTTTCAGGAGATTCAAAATCATAACCGGGACAAACATGACAATCTTTCCCATACGGAAAATTCATTTTGATTTTAAGTCGCTCCTTTTCAATTAATGACGATTCAATGCGAACAGCAATTTTATCCTTTTGCTGATGACCATATACGATAACGCGAACAGGAATACCTTCTATTTCATACTTGCTTTCAATTCTACCGGTCCAAAGATCAAGTTGTTGATTGATGTTGGTGAGATCCGTAAGTTTTACCTCCTCACCATTCTCTTTTAATAATACCAAACCAATCAAACCTAAATGAAGCCGATGTGGATTAGCCCGAAGGACTTTCGTTGCTTCACCCGCTTTACCTTCAGATTGTTGAACAGCGTAAGGCGCTTTAGTTGAATCATATGACTCATACAATCGCGCAACGTCATCAATAGTATAATTCTGATTTGCCGGAATACTGTGCCACCCCCATTGCGACTGAGTGCCTAATGAAATTCCATTATCATACTCTTTATAAAATGTCTGCAAACCACTGGCATCCACAGTAAAAGCAAACTCTCCATTACCAACGGATAACGATCCAAGCGTATCAACTTTGTTCAATGTGATGTTGTGCCTGGTTACGAGTGCTTTGCGATCAATGGGAGAATCACTGCTGAATTGCGTTGAGCACTTCATCAACAGAAATAATCCGAATAAAACTAAATTAAATCGTTGGATAAACTTTACCACAGAATGTTTCAATTTGAATGATTGTAAATGAATACGATAAAAGTCCGCAAAGTGAAATACAAATAAAAGGTATAATTTCTGCAAAACAGGATAGTACGTGAAGGTTATGTACAATAGAGGTATTAATTTTAATTGACCAGAAAAATTGAATTGTAACCTATGAAAATTTTATCTACCTGCATTTTCAGCACTATCCTCCTCTTATCATTTTCAATCAACGCTCAAAAAAAAATGATTGCAAATGAAAAAACGTTAGAGGCCATGCGGATAACCAACAAATACTTTATGGAGAAATGGGATGATGTAGGTAAACGGATCGTACACGAAAGGTCACGCGCCAGCAACATCTGGACGCGTGGTGTGTATTACGAAGGACTAATGGCACTTTACAAAATTGATCCACAACCTACCTATTTAGATTATGCTACACGCTGGGCCGATTTTCATAAATGGGATTTGCGTGATGGGGCAACCTATACCCGTAATGCAGACAATCAATGCGCAGGACAAACCTACATTGATCTTTACTTATTGGATCCACAACCCTACAAAATAGAAAAGATAAAAGCTTCGATGGATAGTATGATGCGAACCAACAAGCTGGATGACTGGAGTTGGGTTGATGCCATTCAAATGGCGATGCCAGTGTTCGCACAACTTGGTGCAGTCTATAAAGAGCCCGCATATTGGGAACGCATGTATGAGATGTACATGTTTACACGCAACAACCATGGTGACAAAGGTCTTTTTAACACAAAAGATAATTTATGGTGGCGTGATAAAGATTTCGATCCACCGTATGTTGAACCCAATGGAGAAGATTGCTATTGGTCGCGTGGAAATGGTTGGGTATATGCCGCATTAGTGCGGGTGCTTGATATCCTTCCGAAAGATGCCCCTCATCGCAAACAATACGAAGATGATTTCAAAGCAATGACGAAATCACTTGTGGCAATACAACGAAAGGATGGTTTCTGGAATGCCAGTCTACACGATCCTAAAAATTATGGTGGTAAGGAAACCACCGGAACATCTTTATTTGTGTATGGAATAGCATGGGGCATTAACAGCGGATACCTTGACAAGAAAAAATATCAACCCGTTATTATAAGAGGTTGGAATGCGTTGATGAAAGATGCGGTTCATCCAAACGGTTTTCTAGGATACGTTCAAGGTACTGGAAAAGAGCCCAAAGACAGTCAGCCTGTAACCCATACTTCCATTCCTAATTTTGAAGATTTTGGATTGGGTTGTTTTCTTTTGGCAGGTTGTGAAGTTTTTAAAACTGATTCGCATAAATAAATTTATCCTTTCGGATTTCTCATACCTCAGTCTATCCGTTTTCAGTTTTTCTAATGCTCACCTTTGATTTTCGCTATCCCGTAATCTTAAAAAAAAGAGCTTGATTCTAAAATTATATCAATGAATTAAGGCAATTTATTATGGAGAAAGAATATTACAAAAAAAGAGGGCTGCCACCCAAGGCAAACCCTCTACTCCATTTTTAACCCAATAGAGTTACAATAAACGTAATGCGAAACGAAAGTAAGAGATCGTGGCTCTGAATCCATCCTGTACTTTACTGCCTGCTAAATAAAAAGCTAAATCAATAGTGCATTTTAGCACACTACATATAAAAAAGAGTCATCTGTTCTGATGACTCTTTTTTTAGTTTAACCATTTCCCATTCTTCTAAAATTAGTAGCCTGGGTTTTGAACTGCTGCTCGTTGCTCAGCATCCAATGGCAGGCCATTTTCATACACGCGTTCAATGTGAGCCTGTGGTATTGGACGAAGTTTATGAAACTCCTGAACATTTGGCGCTGCCAAAGCGTGAAATTGCTTCACCCGCTCAAGGAATGTTTCTGTTCGTACTAAATCATTCCAGCGATGAAGTTCACCCAGTAATTCACGTGTTCGTTCATTCAAAACAAAATGTATAAATCGCAGTTCTTTAGTAGAGGCGGAAGGAGGATAAAGTTCAAGTGCTACATCAGCATCCCAATAGGTTTCGTCAATAAGAAGTGATGCCGCAGTACTGGAAACATCGCCATAGGTACCACCTTCTGTTTTGTAAAAATGTGTCGGTTTTACCTCTCCTGCCTTATATGCAGCCCGTGTTCGAAGAACGTTAATATACTCAGCTGCTTTTGTATAGTCTCCCTTGCGACCATAGGCTTCTGCCGCAATTAAATACGTCTCACCCAATCTTGCCATAAGTCCGTCTCTACCAGCAAATTCAATTCCTACATCCAAACGAGTTGGATCCATCCATTTGAGTAATGTTGGAAATTCTGAATTAGACCATTTGCTTTGCGGGAACCAACCATATGGTTCGCTGGCAATGGCAGCTGCACTGGGGTTAACATCCATGGTTACGAAGAAGGCGGTG
>DAIQPD010000263.1:0-4974 GCA_036787535.1 Chryseolinea sp. | reverse complement strand
GGTTCTACATACTCACCGAACCTTTCCGTATACGCTAATTATGGATCGTTTTATTATTCATTGATTACCAATAGTTATAAAGATCAATTTCTGAATGTAAACCGATCTTTAACTTATGGAGCGACTCTAAACATCCCCATTTTCAGCCGATATCAAACCAAAACGCAACGCGTTACTGCGAGAGTCGCCTACGAAAATAGCATGTTAACGAAAGAGAATCTAGAGAAGACCGTTAAGATCGATGTTATTCGGGCCATGAATAATTTTCATAATGCTCAAGAGGCATATCAATCAAGTCTGGCACAGTTTAAAGCCGGAGAGCTATCCTTACAAACACAGGAGGAGAGCTATTCTTTAGGTATTTCAAGTTTTGTAGAGCTGGCCGATGCTCGAAGAACCTATGTTCAGGGGGCGGGCAGCAAGGCGCAAGCAGAGGTTACCCTGATCTTTCAAAGGGTACTCCTTGAATATGCTTTAGGAACCCTATCGATAGAAGACCTTTCAGCTCAATAGATGATAAAGGGTCCTCCCATTTGCATTTAAGCTCTTAGCTATTCTTTCCAGACTTTTTCTTACTTTTGCCGTCCGTTCGGGTGAACGGTCGTGCTAAACCGATTTTGGCGCGGAATTCTAACAATTTTGCACCTGCTGGCCCAGCATGTGCATGTAAAAAGGGCGATTTTAGTTTATGGCAAAAGCACAAAAGCCTGTAGAAAAGACCAAGCGTTCTGACGATTCTGAGGAATCTTCTGGGCCGGTAAAGAAGGTAAAAACAACCGTTGAGATTGATTTGGATGAGGAAGATCCCTTGGCCGAAGTCAAATCAGCACAAAAGGAAGCTATTGATACAGAAGCCATCCCGGTTTCTGAATTAAGAAAAGCGAAGTATGCTCAGCAAGTAGCGGGCGAATTTGATTTTGATGCATTCGCAAGCAAAGGCTTTGGCGAAGGGTATTCAAAAGAAAAAATGGCAGAGTTGAATCAATTGTATTCTGGTACCGTAGCAACTGTTAACACAGGCGAAGTAGTATCGGGTACAGTAGTAGGTATCAACGACCGTGATGTTATTTTGAATATTGGATTTAAATCTGACGGACTTGTGCCGTTGGCTGAATTTAAAGACATGGTCAATCTGAAGATTGGTGATGTTGTTGATTTGTTCATCGAAGAGCGTGAAGACGCAATGGGTCAGTTATCACTTAGCCGTAGAAAAGCGAAGTTGGTGAAGGGCTGGGAATATGTACAAACTGCATTGGATAAAGATACGATCATCGAAGGTTTTGTTAAACGCAGAACAAAAGGTGGACTTATCGTGGATGTATTCGGTATCGAAGCATTCTTACCAGGTTCACAAATTGATGTGAAGCCAATCCGTGATTTCGATATCTATGTTAACAAGTCGATTGAAGTGAAGGTGGTGAAAATCAACTACACCAACGACAACGTAGTGGTATCGCATAAAGTGTTGATCGAGAAAGATCTTGAGCAACAGAAAACCGCTATCCTATCGAACCTTGAGAAAGGCCAGGTATTGGAAGGTGTGATCAAGAATATGACCAACTTCGGTGTATTCATCGACTTGGGTGGTGTAGACGGATTATTGCACATCACTGATATCAGCTGGGGTCGTATCAACCATCCGGAAGAAGTTCTCAAACTTGACCAAACGGTTAAGGTTGTGGTTCTTGATTTCGATGGTGAGAAGAAGAGAATTTCATTGGGTATGAAGCAATTAACTTCACATCCTTGGGATGCGCTTGCTGCTGAATTGGCAATCGGTTCGAAAGTGAAAGGTAAGATCGTTAACGTAGCAGACTACGGAGCATTCTTAGAACTTCAATCAGGTGTTGAAGGATTGATCCACGTAAGTGAAATGAGCTGGTCTCAACATTTACGCAATCCACAAGACTTCATGAAAGTTGGTGATGAGGTTGAAGCAGTAGTATTGACATTAGATCGTGACGAACGTAAAATGTCATTAGGTATTAAACAACTTACTGAAGATCCTTGGACAAGACAAGATGTTCTGGTTAAGTACGCTGTTGGTACGAAACATAAGGGAATCGTTCGTAACCTTACTAACTTCGGTTTATTCATTGAGTTAGAAGAAGGTATTGATGGTTTAGTTCACGTATCGGATTTAAGCTGGACGAAGAAAATCAAGCACCCATCTGAGTTTGTAAAAGTAGGCGATTCAATGGACGTTCAGGTTCTTGAATTGGATGCCGCAAACCGGAGATTGGCGTTGAGCCATAAGCACACGGAAGAAAACCCTTGGGATACTTTTGAAACTATCTTCACGATTGGTTCAGTACAGAAGTGTACTGTTATCAACAAGAACGATAAAGGTGCTGTTCTCGAACTTCCATATGGTATTGAAGGTTTCTGCGCAGCTAAGAATTTAGCGCGTGAAGACAATGCTAAAATTGAAGTTGGTGAATCATTGGATTTCAAAGTTCTTGAGTTCTCGAAAGAAGACAGACGCGTAGTGTTATCACACAAGGCAATCTGGTCTGCTGACGAAGAGAAACCAGCAGCAGCTGCAGCTGGTGCTGCTAAGAAGAAAGCGCCTGCAAAAGGAAATGCTATTCAAAGCAACAATCAGCAGAACGAGCGCTCTACCTTAGGCGATCTTGAAGCGCTAAGTGCGTTGAAAGAAAAAATGAATGGTGGAGATTCAAAAGCTGAATAAGCTTTTTTAGAATAGAAAGAAAGGTGGTGCCGATACATGCGTACCACCTTTTCTTTTTTTAATCGCGTTGCAATACACGCAGTTTTTAATAGTTTTGCCGCAGTTCTTTTCACACATTACACCACACACGTGGCTCACACTCACACTCCCGTTTAACCATTAACGGATAACCAATAACGAAATTGGTCTCGTGGCCGAGTGGCTAGGCAGAGCTCTGCAAAAGCTCCTACAGCGGTTCGAATCCGCTCGAGACCTCGAAATTGCCCCAGTACTCTTCGTATTGGGGCTTTTTTATTTCATTAGTAATCTACTAGTAAACTACGTAGCCAGTCCTCTTCCCCGCCTATGTGAATTTAGGAAATGTTGTGCATTAACGAGAAAAACAGACCGAAAATTAATCCCCACCATTGGTCTTATACTCTGTTTTCATTAGGATCGGTAGAATGACACGTAACATTCCAACCGCGATAAATTCCAAACAATTTTTATTTTTAAATTTTGATCATCTTCTTCCGGTTTCCTGATACTTATCATTTTTTAAATTGATTTTATAGGATATTCTTGCTTTCAACGAAATACCCTGTCAATGAAGGCTATAAAATTTGTGTGCAGCGATAAGCACCAACAACAATTTGCAGCAGCGCTGCGAAAAAATGTCAACGATTATTTTAAGGAAAATGGAATTTCAACAAAAGGTAACTTGGAACTCGCGATTCAGACTATCGCCATGTTATCCCTGTACATCATTCCATTCATATTCATATTGATTGTTCCAATGAATGTGTGGATTGCTTTTGTACTGGCTGTCATAATGGGGGTGGGAGTAGCTGGTATTGGCATGGGTATAATGCACGATGCCGTACACGGCTCATTCTCACACAAAGAATGGATCAATAAAATATTTGGGGGAACACTTTATTTATTAGGTAGTAATGTCCTTGTCTGGAAGATTCAACACAATGTGCTACACCACACCTATACGAATATTGATGGACGTGACGAAGACATTGCATCCAAAGGACCTATCCGGCTTTCTGAACATGCCCCTCTTCGAAAAATTCATCGCTATCAATACATCCACGCATTTTTATTCTACGGGCTGATGACCTTCTCGAAGCTCGTCAAGGATTTCAAGCAATTAGCGGAATATAACAAAGCTGGTATTACACGACAGCTGCATATAAATCCGACTCTGGAATACATAAAGATGATATTGATGAAAATTGTGTATCTCTTTATTTTTATCGGACTCCCTATACTGCTCACTGGATTCAACTGGTGGCAAGTGCTGATTGGCTTCTTTATTATGCACTGGGTAGCGGGATGTATTTTAAGTACAGTCTTTCAAATGGCGCATGTAGTTGAGGGAACTGCACAGCCAATACCCAATGCACAGGGTATTATCGAGAATGAATGGGCAGTTCATGAATTAAATACTACGTCCGACTTTGCACGAAATAATCTTTTCCTCAACTGGTATGTTGGTGGATTAAACTTTCAGATTGAGCATCATTTATTTCCAAACATCTGCCACATCCATTATAGGAAGATTGCTCCAATTGTAGAGAAGACAACAAAAGAATTCGGTTATGTCTACAATTTGAAACCGAGTTTTGTTGCCGCTATATCTTCGCATATAAAGAGGTTGAAGGAATTGGGTAGACCAATCGTTAATAGTTCGGGAGCATCAAGCATGATATCCTGAAATGTCATACAATTGACCTTAATGTCAGAGTTAAACCTCCATTTTTCTTGTTCATGTGTTCAATCGACTAGGAGAGGTCTCCTACTTTGATGTAGAGGCCACTCTGAACATGAGTCGAAGATTTTGTAATGCATGAAGTTAAATAATTAAAATTGACATGTACAAGGTTCTACCGTGCAAAGTGGTTAATTCAAAACACAATCAAAATCATTTGATTTAGGAATGCTTCTTTAAGCATCAAATCAAAAAGCAAAACTCATAGATATATAAAAATTTCTTCCGGGCCTTGGTACGTTTCCCCAATCCAGGTGATTGTGATACATGGTATTCAGGATGTTCTCGATACCTCCGTTGATTGAAAGATTCTGTTTTTTAAAGGTATACTGAGAACGAAGATTCAGTATCGCATAACCCTGTGTGACATCTTCGCCAAAAGATGAGTTCACTCTTTCCTGACGAAAAGCTCCTTCACATTCAGTTTGAATATTCCATTGGTTAAGTGTGTACTGCAATGTTGTAATAGTTGTTAAAGCTGGTATGAGCGGTAGTGGAGTGTTGGTGTTATCTCTTGCAAGCG
>DAIQPD010000262.1:0-4979 GCA_036787535.1 Chryseolinea sp. | reverse complement strand
AGAAAAAAGCATTAGGCAGAGGATTAAGCGCATTGCTTAGCGATAATGCCGAAGATGAAAAGTTAGAAGTTGAAATTGCTACGGATGTAATTCCAACCGTGCCATCCAATAATAATGGCATGTCTGAAATTCAAATCAGTGAAATCGAGGTGAATCCGTATCAGCCCCGAACGCATTTTGATGAAGATGCCTTGCTTGAGTTGGCCGAGTCCATTAAAGTACACGGCATTATTCAACCCATCACGGTAAGACGATTATCACGCAATCAATATCAATTAATCTCGGGTGAAAGACGCTTTCAGGCATCTCAGCTTGCCGGATTAAAATCAGTCCCTGCCTACATTCGTTCAGCGAACGATCAGCAAATGCTGGAGATGGCATTGATTGAAAACATTCAACGCGAAAATCTTAACGCAATGGAAGTCGCGTTAAGCTATCAACGCTTATTAACAGAGTGCAATTTAAAGCAGGAAGAGTTGGGAGAGCGTGTAGGAAAGAATCGCTCTACCGTTACCAATTACCTTCGTCTGCTCAAGCTTCCACCTGATATTCAAATTGCAGTACGTGATAATAAACTTTCGATGGGGCATGCCCGCGCCATTGTGAATGTCGAAAATACAGAACAGCAACTTTACATCTTTAAAAAGACAGTGGCCGAAGATCTGTCGGTTAGAAAGGTGGAAGAATTAGTGCGTGAAATAGCCACTGAGAAAACACCTTCCAAATCCGAAAGTAAAACAGCAACTTCAACACCTGCTTCTCGGGAAATAGTTCAGCTTCAATCAAAGCTATCGTCACACTTTGGCACTCGTATTGCGATTAAGAGCGATGGTAAACGAGGGGAAATTAAAATCCCCTTCATATCGGTTGAAGATTTAAACCGCATTCTCGACATCCTGAAAGTTTAGACTTTTGGATTATCTTGCAGCGGTGTTTGCATAGGTATCCAAAAATGAAGCAGCTTATCCTACTCTTTCTTGTTTCTTTATCCTGTACAGCCTTTGCACAGAAAAAGAAAGTATTGTCGCAAACTGACAGCCTAATCATTGAAAGCAGAGATACGATACAACTTAAATCATATGCAAAACGATATGATCCTCAGCGCGCTTTATTGCTGGCAGCTGTAGTACCTGGATTAGGTCAGATCTACAACAAGAAGTATTGGAAGTTACCCCTTGTTGCCGGAGGATTTATAGGCATTGGTTACGGATTCAATAGCTACAATAACTTCTATCAGAAATACAAAAAGGAACTCTTCTATAATTTAGAGAATGGTTTTGAAAACGACAGTGATAGCAGAGGTCCTGGCGAGCCCACAACAGGTAACTATAGAACTGCTGTCGATTTTTATAGAAACAAACGCGACTTGATGGTGCTATTGATGGGCGGCATGTATTTACTTCAAATTATCGATGCGCATGTTGACGCTCACTTAAAAGAATTCGATTTAAACCCAAATCTCCAGGTAAGTATTCAGCCCAGCGTTAGCCAAAATGATTTGATTGGAAGGCAGACGGGAGTTTCTGTTGTTTTTAAGTTTTAAACTTGTTCCCGGTTCCAAGTTCCCAGTTCCCGGTTACCAGTTCCGGTTTGCATCTATTACATGGTTTGTGAATCTTGGAGATTGCGACTTTATGAAACTTGTTCGTGTGAACAATCTTGAACTTTTAACCGATCACGGGCAACCGGCAACTGGCAACATTTTACATTTCCATTAAATAGTGCATTTTTGTGGCTTTCAAACAAGAACACATGAACATTATTCTCCTCGGCTACGGCAAAATGGGTAAAATTATTGAGCGCGTTGCAACCGAACGTGGACATACCATTTCCGCCCGCATCGATATTGATAACGCATCTGAATTTGATACGGCCCAAGGCGATGTTGCCATCGAATTCTCACATCCGGATGCTGCGTTTGGTAACGTAAAGAAGTCCATCGAACGAAATATTCCCATTGTATGCGGAACGACCGGATGGTTATCCCGTAAGGCTGAGATTGAATCTTTGTGCCGTGAAAACAATGGTAGTTTTTTCTATGCCTCCAACTATAGCTTAGGGGTAAACATCTTCTTTAAACTCAATGAATACCTTGCAAAAATGATGAACAGTTTCCCTGCTTACGAAGTAGCGTTGGATGAAGTTCATCATACTGAAAAGAGAGACGCGCCTAGTGGTACTGCCATTACCTTAGCCGAAGGTATTTTAAAAAATGTGGGGCGTAAAAAAGGTTGGGTAAACAATAAGACTGAAAAAACAGAGGATCTTTTCATTGAATCTTTCCGGATTGATCAGGTGCCTGGAACGCATGTTGTAAAGTACGAATCAGCTATTGATGACATTGAAATTAAACACATTGCTCACTCACGCGAAGGCTTTGCTTTAGGTGCCGTTATGGTGGCCGAATGGCTGCGTGATAAAAAAGGCGTTTTAAGCATGGACGATTATTTGAAATTTTAGAGCCATTTTAGCGACTAACCCTCAGATCAACAATTTTTCCCTTTATTTGCGGACTTTAAACCGAATACATTTACTATGAATTGGCAGTTTTGGAAGAAGAATACAGCACAAAAGGAAGAGAAGCCTAAGACAAAAGTTCGCGAATGGTGGGATGCCATCTTGTTTGCTGTTGTGGCAGCAACGCTTATCCGTTGGCTGATTATGGAAGCCTACACCATACCTACTCCTTCTATGGAGAACTCTTTACTTGTGGGCGATTTCCTTTTTGTAAGTAAATTTCATTACGGAACACGCACAACCTCTACTCCTCTTCAAATACCATTAACTCATCAAAAGATCTGGTTCACCAATATCCCCTCTTACCTTGAGTGGATTAAACTTCCACAATACAGATTGCCAGGAATCAGTTCAGTGAAACGCGGAGATGTGGTGGTGTTTAATGTACCGCCACAGGAATTGAATGAAGGCATTCTATATCCGGTGGATCTAAAGACAAACTATATCAAGCGATGTGTGGCGCTCCCGGGTGATTCTTTAAAGATTGTTGACAGGCAAGTGTTTAATAACAATGAGCCGTTACCAAATCCTCCAGAGATGCAGTACAATTACATTGTTGAGTCTAAAACACAAATCAGCGAACGAAACTTCGATCATTTTGAAATTGGGGAAGAAGACATTAATGACATTCAAACCCTAAACGATCGGGTTGTTTACAATCTCAGTTTATCGAAAAGCAAAGTCGATAAAATGAAAGAGGAAAAACTGTCGTACATAATCTCCATTGAACTAGACGAAAAAGATAACAGTAAAGGTAATGTACTTCCATACTATAGAAATCAAAACGCCCCTAGCCTGAATTTCAAAAATTGGTCAATAGATGATTTTGGTTCGCTTTGGATTCCGAAAGAAGGCGTTACCATTCCGATTAATGAATCTACCTTAACACTGTATGGCACGACCATTCGGCTTTACGAACACAATGACGATGCGAAAATTGAAAACGGAAAGCTCCTCATTGATGGTAAAGAGGTGACAGAATATACCTTTAAACAAGATTATTATTTCATGATGGGTGATAACCGTCACAACTCCCTTGACTCCCGCTTCTGGGGTTTTGTTCCTGAAGATCACATCGTAGGTAAAGCCTTCTTCATCTGGCTTTCCATTAATAAGGATGCAGACTTCGTTCACAAAATAAGATGGAGCAGATTCTTTAATCTGATTCGTTAGTATTTTATTTCAGCGAAGCATAGAGTTTAGGATCCGTATTCAACACGGGAAACTGTCGTTGATGCCAGTATGGATAGGAAGGTAAGATTTCACTTACCTTATCTAACTTCTTTACTTGCCCAAGGGTAAGGTTCCATCCTACTGCATCCAGATTTTGTTTTAATTGCTCTTCAGTTCTTGCTCCGATAATAATATTCGAAACGGTTGGTCGTTGCAATAACCAGTTCAATGAAATCTGCGAAATGGTTTTACCTGTTTCTTCTGCTACTTCATCCAATACATCAATGATGTTGTAAAGTCTTTCATTGTCATGCGAAGCATGTAGTACTGGGTTTCCACCTTGTGCTAATCGTGCATCTGATGGTGCAGCCTTATTTCTGCGATACTTACCGGTTAACTGACCACTTGCCAAAGGACTCCATACAATTGTTCCAATGTTCTGATCCAATCCCAAAGGCATTAGCTCCCATTCAAAATCGCGATTGAGCAATGAATAGTAAGCTTGATGCGCAACATATTTTGACCAACCATATCGCTCAGAAACAGACAGTGATTTCATTAAATGCCAACCCGAAAAATTGGAACACGCGATGTACCTTACCTTCCCACTTTGAACAAGATTATGCAATGCATTTAGTGTTTCATCAATTGGTGTATTGGCATCAAAGCCATGCATGTGATAAATATCAATGTGATCAACATTCATCCGCTTCAGACTTCCTTCACACGCTTTAATAAGATTCGATCGCGAAGATCCAAAATCGTTTACATCATCAGTCATTGCAAAGGTAGCTTTGGTTGAAATCAATACTTTATCTCTCAATCCAGCAATGGCTTTTCCTAAAATTTCCTCTGATGTTCCTTTCGAATACACATTGGCTGTATCAAAAAGATTTACCCCTGCATCTAAACAAAGATTGACCAACTTTGTGGCTTCCGCTACTTGTGTACTGCCCCAGGCTTTAAAAAATTCAGTTCCACCACCAAACGTACCGGTTCCAAAACTTAATACCGGTACTCGTAAACCAGCATTTCCTAATTGTCTGTATTCCATTATACTCTCATTTAATTATTCGCAGATAGAAGACATCTCATTATTGCCTTCGTTAAGTGATCAACAAAAATACGGGATCATTTCAAATTGTCGCAGTTGTCTAGAAGTCACCTAATGGCGCTGGTTGGCAGCCAGGATCTATAAAAAATAGCCTCCCTGACTGAAATCGGGTTATCCACGTGAACTTATTCTGATTGCTGATGAGCCTATCCTAGAGAAGGGGAGATATAAAGAA
>DAIQPD010000261.1:0-5001 GCA_036787535.1 Chryseolinea sp. | reverse complement strand
GTTCAGGTGTGAAGGTATGTTTAGAACCATCAATGTGCGATTTGAAGATTACACCTTCTTCGGTAATTTTTCTGTTCGCGCCTAACGAATAAACCTGGTAGCCACCACTGTCGGTCAGAATAGGTTTGCTCCATCCGGTAAATTTATGAAGCCCGCCAGCTTGTTCAAGGAGTTCGATGCCCGGTCTTAAGTATAAGTGATAGGTATTTCCTAAAATGATTTCGGCTTTGATGTCTTCATCCAATTCGCGTTGATGCACAGCTTTTACGGACCCTGCAGTCCCAACCGGCATAAAGATCGGAGTTTGAATGTCACCATGATCAGTATGAAGGACACCTGCACGAGCGGATGATTTTGGGTCTTTGGAGGTCAGTTCGAATTTCATAATGCAGGGCAAAAATACCTCTATGTCACCAGATTTCCTGAAGATTGTTTTAGCCCCGATACCTTCCGTGCAAGGTTCGAAGAAAGTCTTCACTTGTTGAGCAGAATCCCGAACCAAACTAATAATTGTTCTTTTATCCTTCCTCTCGTCTTCTATATTTGTGATTTTTAAACGAAGTCTTTTGCAAATTCTTGAAATTGTATTTTTTGCCGCGATTGTAACGCAGGTTATCTACTTCACTGTATTTCTAATCGCTTTTTCACGAAAGCAAAATATTTCTTCCACTGGTAATCCGGTGCCCGTTTCGATCATTGTCTGTGCTCACGATGAAGATCATAACCTGAAGGAGTTAATCCCATTACTTTTAACTCAAGACTATCCAGAGTTTGAAGTCATCATAGTAGACGACCGCTCGAACGACTCTACCTTTGATTACCTTTTAGAGGAAACCAAAAAGAATCATCGCTTAAGAATGGTGCATGTTAATCGAACACCGTCCCATGCAGATGGTAAGAAGTATGCTTTAACATTGGGGATCAGGGCGGCTCAATACGATTGGGTTTTATTAACAGATGCTGATTGTCGTCCGCACAATCAAAACTGGGTAAAATCAATGAGTGTTCAGATGGCTGACAAAACTCAATTTGTATTGGGTTATTCTCCTTACCTGAAGCGACCTGGTTTTTTAAACAGCTTCATTCGTTTTGAATCGTTGATTACTGCTATTCAATATTTTTCCTTTGCTCTGATGGGCAATCCGTATATGGGTGTTGGCAGAAACCTGGCGTATCGAAAGTCATTGTTTTTGGAGGTAAAAGGGTTTCATGAATTCCTTCATGTTACCGGGGGCGATGATGATTTGTTTGTAAATCAACATGCCCGAAAGGACAATACTCAGATATGTATCGGTGAGGAGTCGTTGATGTATTCTATTCCTAAAAATGCCTGGCATGAATTCTTCGTTCAAAAAATAAGGCATTTGTCGGTTGGTAAATTTTATAGTGGTGGTAATCGGTTTTGGCTTGGATTATTTACCATGAGCTGGTTGATGAGTTGGCTTGCTGGGCTACCGGTGCTCTTTATTTTGGAGATGCCCTATATTGTGTTGGGCGCTTTAGTACTCCGTTCAATTCTGCTTTCTATTACCGTTCATAACGCTGCAAGACACCTCGGCCATGTGTTTGAATCATGGATGGTTGTAGTTTTAGATTTTATTTACACCTTTTATTATCTTGTCACCGGCCTTGTTGCGTTACTGTCAAAAAAAGTACGATGGAAGAGGAATTAGAAGAAAGCAGATTTTCGTCAAAAGCATTAGAAGATTTTAGGTTAATCGATCTGGCAGTGGAGGGGGATGATAAGTCCTACGCAAAGCTTTTGTCCCGATACAAGCGACCTGTTTATCACATGATTTTGAAGATGGTGCGCAATGTTGACGATGCCGAAGATCTTACCATCGAGTCGTTTGCCAAAGCGTTTAGAAGCCTGCACCGTTTTAAAAAGGATTTTACGTTTAGTACCTGGCTGTTCAGGATCGCCACAAATAATACGATCGATTACATCAGAAAGAAGAAACTCAATACCATGAGTATTGAGAATACCTATACGGATGATGACGGCCAGTCAGTGTCCATTGATGTGGAGGACGATAATCTGGACCCGCAGGAAGAAACCATCAAAACCCAGAAAATTGAGTTGATTCAATTGTTTGTCGATAAGCTTCCGCCTAAATATCAGCGACTGGTTCGACTGCGCTACTTCGAGGAACTGTCGTATGAGGAAATTGCGGATAAGCTTCCTGCACCACTCGGTACGGTAAAGGCGCAGCTGCACCGCGCACGCGAACTTATGTTTGAGATGGTGAAAAACAAGCGGGATCATATTTGAGCCGTGAAGACTCCCGAAATTATATTTCAATACTTCCCTGATCTCTCTGCCCATCAGCAAGACCAGTTTTCGAAACTCTATTCTTTGTATGAAGATTGGAATAGTAAAATCAATGTCATCTCACGTAAGGATATTGAGAACTTGTATATCAACCATGTGTTGCATTCGTTAGGTATTGCAAAAGTCACTTCGTTTAAGCCCGGTGCAAAAATTCTGGATGTAGGTACAGGTGGTGGGTTTCCAGGAATTCCGCTGGCCATACTTTTCCCTGAAACTCATTTTCATTTGGTGGATTCGATTGGCAAGAAAATCACGGTAGTAAATAATGTGGCTGAAGGCCTGGGCTTAAAAAATGTTAAGGGCGAGCAAATTCGGGCTGAACAAATTAAGGGAGAATATGATTTTGTAGTGAGCCGTGCCGTGACCCGGTTCAAAGAATTTTACAGTTGGGTTGATCGAAAGGTGAAGAAAAAATCCATACACGAATTATACAATGGAATATTGTATTTAAAAGGAGGAGACCTTACTGAAGAGTTGGCGGAACTCAGACAACCCCACCAAATATTTGACCTGACTGATTATTTCAAGGAGGATTTTTTCGAAACCAAAAAAGTGGTTTACGTACCGTTGTGAGTGATTCCTAACGCTCATTCGCTTACATAATAGTATTCTCAATCGATTGTTTTTTTTGATATTTTATTTTTTTTTGATACCTATGTTGAATAGTTTAACCCGATTTGAAAAAACTAATCGCCATATTCTTAGTCTTTCTCGTGCTCTTCAACGCGCTTGGGTTCATCGGCTTGTTCATGGGTTTGCGTTATAAAACCAGTCAGGATTTAGTTCAACGCCTTGATAAATCGGATTATTTAGAGAATGAAACGGTAACATTGAAAGTTCCAATAGCAATACCTTATCACCTTGATACAAAGGAGTTCGAGCGTGTGGATGGGGAGATTGAGCATCAGGGAGAATTTTATCGGTTAGTAAAACAAAAATTGGCAAACGACACCCTTTACATTGTATGTATTAAAGACAATAAAACCCAACGTTTAAAACAGGCGCTTGCTGATTATGTAAAGACGTTTACCGACAAGCCTTCTACATCTCATAATCATACAAGTTTAGCTTCTACTTTTATTAAAGATTTCATTCCTCACACTTTTGCTGTTGAACATGTTTCAGCAGGATGGATAAAGGAGGTTGATGAAAATACGAATACCGTTGTTCTATTAAGTTCATTTTCAGCATCAATCGTTCATCCCCCCGAACGAGGATAATCTTTCTTTTGTTTTGCACACTCAAGGTGTGGGCATTTTGGTTTAACCGTATTTATACGGCTTAGACGATGTCAAATTACAATTCATTTAAAAAAGATCTACTTGCTATTTTTTGCCTCTCACTCGTAAGTTAAACGCTTACCCATGAATGGGACGATTAAAAATTTTTATAACCCTAAATTAAACCTATGAAGAAAATCTACTTTTTATTTCTGGTGGGACTGATCCCTGTTCTCGCCTCGGCACAAACTACCACTGATGGTTTGATGATGCCGAAAAAAAATC
The DNA here is from genome assembly GCA_036787535.1 of Chryseolinea sp. Lineage (GTDB taxonomy): Bacteria > Bacteroidota > Bacteroidia > Cytophagales > Cyclobacteriaceae > Chryseolinea. Next base: position 1,164 of record DAIQPD010000261.1, on the reverse strand, counting down.
TCTGTACCGGTTTTATGTACACCCATGATAAATGGACAAACTATTGGGAAGGAAACCTGAAGCGTGAAAACGGAAATATTGGTTCAATCACGACACAATCCATCATGTGGTTTGGAAATTATGGTATCACAGACAAGTTAAATGTAATGGCAATGGTTCCTTATGTGATGACGAAGGCCAGCCAGGGTACATTGCATCCAATGGAAGGAATTCAAGACTTATCCTTATCAGTGAAATATAATTTCTTTAAGAAAGATTTTGGTGATAACACTTTCAAAACATTTGTTGTGGGTTCATTCTCTACTCCACTTACAGATTACACGCCTGATTTTCTGCCGTTGTCTATTGGTCTGGCTAGTACAACACTTTCTGGTAGGCTTACCGCCAATTACAGGTTTCTCAAACGCTGGTTTGTAAATGGATCAACCGGGTACACCTGGAGAAGTAATGTAACACTTGACAGACCATCTTACTTTACCAATGATCGCCTCTACTTAACTGACGAAGTGGAAATGCCCAATGTATTTGATTACTTCATCAGTGCTGGTTATCTCCATGATGGACTACAAGTAGAACTTAATTTAATGCAACAAAATACGCTGGGAGGTGATGACATCCGTAGGCAAGACATGCCATTCGTTTCAAATAAAATGAACTATGTAAAAGCAGGAGTTTTAGCGATGTACTATTTACCAAAGCCTAAAGGATTTGCTGTTCGGGGATCCGTAATGACTACCCTTTCAGGTCGCAATGTTGGTCAGTCTACCTCGTTTTTGGGCGGATTGCTCTACACATTTAAATTCATTAAGAACCAATAACACCTACGAATATGAAAGCAAAATTTTACTTTACCATACTTGCTTGCCTTGCAGCGCTGATTGTAATTCCAACCAGCTGTGATAAGGAAGTAGAGAGTTCAGAAAGACTTACACCCTTACAACCAGCCAATCTGGATGAGGATGCTGCAACATGGACCAATATTTTATTAGCCACTCCTGATCAAATAGCCGTACCCGCACCGAAGGATGAAACAGATCCAACATACCTTGCAGAGTTAGCCTCTATAAAAGATATTCAAAGCAAGCTTACAAACGGCCAGCGAGACGCAATTGAATATTGGAGCGGTGGAGGTGTATTGCGTTGGAATCAGTTTTTTCGTGAGTT
>DAIQPD010000054.1:0-23901 GCA_036787535.1 Chryseolinea sp. | reverse complement strand
CGGTGCGTTCAATAAGTTGAGTGGTGGTAATGTATCCAAAATCCCGGGCTGTCAAATTTGACAAAAGAGAAAGACCGATATTGGTTGGCGAAGTGCGATGCGCCAAAACAGGAATTGGGTATTGCTGAAAGTTATCCGGTGGCAACCAATTGTCTTCAATGGTTATAAACCTCTCAAAGAACGACCAGGTCTTTCTCGATAATGTTCTTAAATATTCTTTTTGATCTTCTTTTAATGTTGACCTGGTAGCGATAACAGGCTTGCTTAACATATTAACAATGGCAGGAGAAAGTATCCATGCCAGAAGAAAAGGTGCTGCAATGAATATGGAGATTGATTGCTGCCAGTATAAAAAAATCAACAAGGTTATCGATAGAAGCGGAGCAAACCACATTGTACGGTAAACTGAAAACAAATTTTCGTTTTGTTTTTGCACAAAGCCGGAAGGATTCCATTCGAGTAACTTCCGATGACTAATGTACACGCGCCAAAGCGTTCGCAGAATAGCATCGACACTAACGATGGCTTCATAAGGCAAGCATATTAACGTAAACAATGCCTGCAAAATACTTTTGGAAGTATTGCCAATCGCATTGTTGAGATGTTGAGTAATGGCTACTTCCTTTGGTTTGAACATGGCGCTCCATGCTGAAGTGATGACCGATGGAAGCATTACAATAAGTGTTACTGCAATTGTCCAGAACCACGGTGAAGGTAGAATAGTCCAGCCGGAAACTAGTAGAGAAGTAAGTGCAATAGGTATAATGCTTCGTCTGAGGTTGTCAAATATTTTCCAGCGCGACAATGCAGAGATAGAATTCTTTTTTAGTTTTCTTACTGGTCCCGGCACAACAGGTAAGAACCAATTTGCGATTTGCCAATCACCTCTTATCCATCGATGGCGTCTGCTGACGTCCATACTATATCTCGAAGGATACTCCTCGTACAGTTGAACATCACTGGCAAAGCCACATCGCACATACGATCCTTCCAGCAAGTCATGACTTAAAATTCTATTTTCAGGAAAGCGATTATTTAAAGCTGTTTCAAATGCATCAACATCGTAAATACCTTTTCCAATAAATGATCCTTCACCCAAAACATCCTGATATACATCGGAGGTTACACGTGTGTACGGATCGATACCAGAATCATTTTCATGCAAGCGTGTATAACCAGAACGCGTGGCACCATGCAAACTAATGGCAATGCGAGGTTGTATAATACCATAACCTTCTACCACTCTTCGCTTCTTTGCATTATACAAAGGATGATTGAGAGGATGTGCCATTAAGCCAACCAACTTCCATCCTGCATCTCGCGGAAGTTGAGTGTCGGTATCCAGTGTAATTACATATTTAACGGTTGAGTAAATCCGTTCGTCTCCAATGACGAGTGAGAATCGATCGCGTGATTTTCCACGAAGAAGTTGATTGAGTTCAGAGAGTTTGCCACGTTTCCGTTCATAACCCATCCACACTTTATTGACTTCATTCCATCTTCGCGGTCGGTGAAAAAGAAGAAAGACTGGATTGTGTTCTTTTGCATATCGATTATTCAATTCTTCAATTCTTGTTTTGATGAATGCTACGAGTTCATCATCTAATGGCATTACTTCCGATGAAGCATCTTTAAAATCAGTAAGTAATGCAAACAAAAGATTAGGATCTGGATTGGCGAGAAATCGAACTTCTAAATCTTCGATCAGTTTTTCAATCTGGTTTGTGTTGGCTATTAATGTTGGTACCACCACCATGGAGCGGAATTGATTCGGTATTCCGGATGAAAAGTCAAGTTTAGGTAATGGTATTGGTTTTATCCATAGTGTTACCCACCAGTTGCTGAGGGATAGTGCAAGATGACTTGCTGCTATAAGGGAAAAAATTCCGATGACAATCGACCATGCAATGGGTATAGTTTGAGAAAGAGCTTCTATTATCAGAAAACTTCCAACAATAAGCGTTAGAAATAAAGCGACTGTTATATATAGAGAACCAGCAACATTCGTTAACATTTCCTTGATTGATCGAACATACGATAATCGCAAACCCGCTTTTCTTTCCGTGAGTTTTAATCCTCTTCCGCACAAATAGTATCCAACGTGTGATTTTCGTTGATCGGATTTGTCTTTTTCAAAATGCTCGTGAGCAAGATCAATGGCAATTTGCGCGACTTGATTCTCTGATAACGGACTTGCCTTTGCAATTTTTTCAACGCGATGACGGTACTTATCACGCGTATGGAAATCCATTTTTGGATACACGCCATTCAAATCTTTTCGTAGCGTTTGTTCAACCACGCTCATGGCTTCTACAAATTCGCGCCAGTCCATTTTGGATTGATAGCGCAAGCTGTTAATGCTATTACTTACAGACACTTGATCAGCAGCTTGCTTCTGGTTTTCTTCCAATACCATTGCACTAATGGAGCGTCCATTGCTAGATAGATTTTGCTCAACCCAACTGAGGGGTAAGGTAAGTTCTGCACCTTTCCACTTGAGCTTGCGTGAAAACTCTGCGACAAAAGCGCTGCCCATTGGTTGATTTGATCGCGCCAAGTCAGCAATTATCAAGACCAGATTCTTCGGATTCTTATCAACGGTCTCTAATATTTTCATTGCCCATTGATGCGCCAGCTCAGTATCCATTCTATCAACAGCAATGCGTGCCGCCATACGACTTAAATTTTCAAGCAACGCCAAACGGATCATGATGGGTACGGCCCAGAGTTCACCAATAGTGAGATGATTTACTTTTTGGTAGGCAACTATGAAATTACTGAGACTGTAAATGTCTATGTGACCATCACTGTGTGAAATAATTTCAATCGCTATGTCATATACACGTGGAAAGCCCGCCAGAGGACCACTGTTTAATTTTGGAAGACCTTTGCTGTATCCTTTTGGTAGATACCGTTTACCTATGCGTATCTCTTCTTCAATCAAATAGAAATTATCGAGAAGCCATTCGCCCGCGGGACTAATTGGTTTTTTTTCTTTTACGCTTCGTTGAAGTAATTCATTAACATGAAATAAAATCGTTTCATTGTCGGCTAAACGCTTTAACAGTTTTTCAGTGGAATGCTCATAGCTTATGGAATGGATGGAAGCAAGATGCTGTGCGTGAAATTCCATCTGCTCAGTACTAAAAAGTTCCGAACGAAGGGGAGGTTTGTCTTGTATGTCCTGATGGGTAATATTATCATGTTGAAAGTATGATTTGATAGGAGAGAGAAGTTCATCAATTGAAATGGTGTCTATTTTCATAGCATTAAGGCGTAGTAGGAAAAATGATTTAACAAACGGATAAAGTCACAAGCTTTACCATCCGAATAACTTCGGTAATTCTTCTGTGAGTGTAGGCTTGTAAAGGATACTAAACGAGGTAGCCGATGTTTTAGGAACATCCAATACACTGATAAGATGGAGCTGCGTTTGGGGATAATGCTTCAAAATAAATTCAGTCTTTCCCCATCCCAATCCGTCAGGCAGGTTGTTATCCAGAAATAGATAATCGGGTCTTTCTTTTTCCAGCATTACCAATCCTTCAGCGATCGAATTGGCAAGAAATACTTTGCATTTTTTTTTGGAGAAGAAAGTCTTCATCAGTATGCCAAAGTCTTTCTCATCGTCAACTATTAAAATCTTTTTCTCTTCCATGGTTCATTGAATTCAATGGTAATGGCTAAAAACCTTACCAATAAAATTGAATGAATGGAGCTTATCTATGCAGCCAAATAATGCGTTTGAGGAAAATTATCAGGAAAAGTGTTGATTATTCTCTACACATCGACTTATGCGTTCATCAAGTTCAAATCACCCTACTTATTGGAATCCAGTTACCGTGGGCTTGAAAACCTGATCGTTTCCAAAGAGTTTTTTAAGTTGTGTGCTAAACTTAATTTGGAAATCAGGAGAGTATAATTTGTTGCCAACAAAATAGGTAAAGTCTAAAGTGAATGTTGGGAACACTAAATTTTCATTAAGCATTCGAACACCAGCGCCTATCGATGTAAAGAAATTCTTTCCTTTAAAGAGACGCTCCTCAGTCGTTAGTACATTGACATTAACATTGTGGTAAAACGCAAATCGGAATCCATAGGTATACCACGGCATAAAGTAGACATTTTCAGCACCAAATATGAATCGCTCCAATCCATATGGTGAAAGGGAGTTAGCGTCCAACCATTTTCCGTCTAATCCAATGGTTTTATCCAACACTCTGTTTATCCCCATGGTGTAACTCATGTTCACAAATTGTCTCGATTGAACGCGATTAATTTTAAACAGATCGCTGAAGTATGATATGTTTGCTGTAAAAATCCCATCTTCAGTACTTCCTTTTTTGATGAATGTACCAAGCGTAATGCCTCCGCTAAAATATCCGTACTTCGAAAAATACTTTCCGCCATTGCTTCTTATTTCAAAATAATTCCGATCATAAAATTCATTTACTTCCTGGCCAAGTAAAACTGAAATAAAACCTCCGATAGGTACGTCTTCGGTTCTTCCAAACCCGCGTATCAAAGAACTCTTCATGTAATTCCTTTTAATTAAAGTAAGGCTGCCAAGGAAAAGAGTGCGATCAAAGAAAAACGAATTTGAATCAGCAGAGGTAAAAGGTTTTTGAAAGAAATCACGAACATTAACCCGAAATGAATTGATAAGATTAGAACGCTTGCCAACTTGAAAGGAGCGACCGAGCCAAACATCTACATTGTTTTCGTTATATGGCATTTCCAGTGTGTCGGTGTCTTCGAAATAAAACTTTTCATCGGTTGTATAGAGATCAATACCTCCAGCATATTTAATTTGTGGTGTAAAGAAATCACGCGCTAGTGAGAATCGCGTTTGCGTTCGTTCATAACTGTACGTGTATTGAAGTTCACTTTGAATGAACGTACTTCTGATGTTTGGATCTCTTATCGTAACTCCAAAGCCGTTATTGGGAATGTCATTGCTACTTCTGTAATATGAAATTTGGAATTGTTTAGCCAGTCCCAAAATATTGATGTCGTAAACATCGAGACGAAACTTATTTAGGGAACTATAATCACCAGAGAAACCAATGGAAGCAACATCTTGTGTTACTACAACGATGTCTACAATTCTATTTTTCTTGTCAGTTACTTTTAGTAAAATACGAGCATCTCGCAGTGTTCGGAATTGGCGTAGAATACGTTCGTTATCCGCGAGTTGGTAGGGATCTACTTTATCTCCAGAATGGAACAAGAGATTTTGTTCAATTATAAAGCCTCTTGTGTCACGGTGTACTTTATTAATAAATTTTCCGAATTTAGTCGTGGCTGTTTCGAGCGTATCGGTTACAGAACCTTCCAGTAAATCGACAGCCTTAAAGGAAATATTTCCGATGGTATACTCACTAAAGGGTCTAAACACTTTTTCACTCTTTTCAATTGCATCGTCAACTTTAGTCTTTCTTCTTTTTTTCTTTAAAACCAAATCAGCAATGCCATCGGTAATCTTTGTTTGAGAAGCACGGCTTTTTAAAGTATCATAGAATTGATCGGATTTCGAAACCGGGTTCTCTTTTATCTTGATGACTTTGATTTGTTTTTGGGATAAGTAAAGTGTTGTATCGCGATGGGTAACAAAGGAGGTGTCCTTTAAAATAACAAGCTTGTTCTTTTTTACCTTCAATTTTGTTTTCTCTCCGTGCTGGGCGAACGATGTTGAAATGAAGCAAACGAAAGTGAAGAGAAGAAGGACCCGCATAGATTTATCTACTACAGTCAAATTTTATGCTAGTCATTTTAGTATACTGAAGCACAATTCAGGCATTTATTCTTGTAGTATGTAGATATATCTCTACAATATTTTCCACACTATTAGATTATCAGTTCTTTTTATTCAGCCAATAACATCAATTTAAAATTTCTTTACTGGCACGGAATTTCTCTAAACATCACAAAATAAATAGTGGGATGAAGATTAATACTGTATTTGTTAGCGTAGCCTCAATCATCCGATTTATTGGAAAATTTTTTAGAGAAGTATTTAATCCACCTTTGGAGATCAAGGAAATATTAAATCAATTTTATTCTATCGGATATAGGTCAGTGTTGCTGATAACCTTTACCTCATTTCTTGCAGGAATTGTATTCACGAAACAGTCGCAGCCATCACTTGCATCGTTTGGTGCAGAGTCTTGGCTTCCTTCCCTGGTTTCTCAAGCGATAGTTCGTTCACTGGGCCCACTTATTACCGGACTTATTTGCGCAGGCAAATTGGCTTCTAATATTGGTGCAGAGTTGGGAAGCATGAAAGTAACCGAGCAGATTGATGCTATGGAAGTTTCAGGGACAAGACCATTTTCTTATTTGATTGTAACACGAATAGTTGCCACTACTATAATGCTACCTATACTGGTTATCTATTCTGATGCTGTAGCCTTACTTGGATCGCTCGTAATGGTTCACTCTTTTAATAACACAGGATTCCTACTCTTTATAAATGAGGTCTCTTCAGTAATTACCTATCTGGATATATTTTCTTCCCTTATTAAATCTGCCTTGTTTGGATTTGCAATTGGTACTATCGGATGCTACGCTGGATATTACTCGGATGCAGGAACAACGGGTGTAGGTAAAGCAGCAAACACTGCTGTGGTCGTTTCAATGGTTTTCATATTCGTCATCGATCTTATCATGCTTCAATTTTTAAATCTAATCCGATGATGGAAAATGAAATTCGAAATCCATCGACTACACCAGTTAAGGTGGCTGAGCTTCGCAATGTCGCCAAACGTTTCGGTGATCAGGTCGTTTTAAAAAATGTGAATCTTGATTTATACGAAAGAGAGAATTTGGTCATTCTCGGAAAATCGGGTTCTGGTAAATCGGTGTTGATCAAGTGTATGGTTGGATTGTTAACACCAGATGAAGGTAAGATAAAAGTATTAGGATACGATGTTCCTAATTTATCAACCGATGAATTGAATGAATATAGATTACAGGTAGGATTTTCATTTCAGGGAAGTGCGCTCTATGATTCGATGACCATTCGTGAAAATTTGGAATTCCCTTTAAAAAGAAATCTTAGAATTTTTGATCAAGCAACACTCGATGAGCGTGTGATGAATTCATTACGTGAGGTTGGATTAGAAAGCGCAATTAATAAACGACCAGCCGAACTATCTGGTGGAATGAAAAAACGAATAGGAATAGCACGTACACTTATTCTCAAACCAAAAATCATGTTGTATGATGAACCTACAGCTGGATTAGATCCAATAACATCTGCCGAAATTAACGATTTGATTTTGGAAATGCGTGACAAGCATAATACCTCTTCTATTATTATAACCCACGACATTAGCAGTGCCCGGGCAACTTCTGATCGGATCATTGCATTGTTTGATGGTGTAAATAAAATGGAAGGAACTTTTGACGAACTAAAGACAAAAGAAGATAATGAATTAGCAGCCTTTTTTAACTATTAAAATTTTAGACCTATGAGCCATATTGAATACAAACAAAATATTAAACTAGGCGCCTTTGTATTAGGTGCAATAGTAATTTTTCTTGCTGCAATTTTCTATTTGGGAAATCAGAATAATTATTTCAATAAGACCTTTTCAGTTTCTGCAATTTTTAAAAATGTAGAAGGGTTGAAAGAAGGTGATAATGTATGGTTGTCGGGTGTTAAAATTGGTACTGTAAAAAAGGTGCAGATTATATCAGAAGGGAAAGTAAGCGTTGAACTTTCTTTAAAGGACAAGCAGAATCAATTTATTAAAACAGATGCGACAGCATACATAGGCTCAGATGGGTTAATCGGAAATAAAATCGTTGTCATACGACCAGGCAGTCAGGAAAGGGTCATTGAAAATGGAGCGATCATCAATTCATACTCCCCAACAGATACCCAGGAGCTCTTTAACATTGCAAAAGAGGTAGGAACAAATACACGTTCAATTACTGACGATTTGAAATTGATTAGTGCTCGGTTAAATAAAGGAGAAGGCATTTTTGGAGAGTTACTTCATGACGGGCCAATCTCGAATGATTTGCGCTCTGCTATACTATCCTTGAAATCTGCGGGGGATAACACAAACAAGGCTACAAATGAATTGAATCTTGCCATGCATAAGATTACAAGTGGAGATGGTTTAGTGACAAAACTATTATCCGATACTGCATATGTATCTACCTTCGAAAGTGCATTGAATAATATTGCTCAGGTAGGCGCAGATACAAAGCGCATGTCTCATGACCTGCAAGCTGTTACATCTAAAATGAATTCAAATAATAATGCCATTGGTGTTTTGCTAGCTGATACACTCTTTGCCAATAAACTAAAAACGACACTGGATAATGCCCAATCTGCTTCCGTTAAGTTGGATGAAAACATGGAAGCATTGCAACACAATTTTTTATTACGCGGTTATTTTAAGAAGCAAAAGAAGGCGGAGGAGAAAAGTAAAAAGTAGTGGATATGTTTTCAACGTTTGTGTATAAAGCTCCACAATATTTAATCTTTTCAAAATTCGGATAACTTAATATACGACAAGCTCCCGTTAATTTCACCGACAACTTGTCGAAATCAACAGGTAAATTGCAGATTCCGAACGAAACACAAATACTCTAATCACTGGCATATACTTTGGCTTAATGAAACAAAAACAAACATTACCATGAAAACTAAATTTATCCTAGGAATGACAGTTGTAGTAGCCATGCTCTCCAGCTGTGGAACAAAAGAAAGAGAAGCTCTAAAATCAAGCAACGATTCTCTACGGGTAGAATTGAATGCAGCTCAACAATCAATGGCTACCCTTCAGGAAGTTGGAACATTGTTAGACTCTATTGACGCTAACCGTGCTGCCCTACGCCTCACAATGGTAGAAGGTACCAACGTACAAGATTATACTGCACGCTTAAAAAACATAAACAAGTATGTTGGTGAAACCGAAGCAAAGATTGCGAACCTCGAAGAAACATTGAAGAAGTCAAATTCTTCGAAGTCTGGATATGCTTCTACGATTAAGCGCTTGAAGACCGAACTTGAAGATGCCAATAAACAATTGGCTGTATTGCAAGAAGAAGGTACCAAACTAAGAACTGAGAATGGTACTTTGATTACCCAGGTTACACAAAAAGACTCCGTGTTAACTGAACGCGATCAGTTTATCAAAGTAAAAGAAGCTGAATTGGTTGCCAAAGAAGACGAAGCGCGCACCATGAGTGAAACAGCTCGCGTTGAGAAAGCAGACTTATTTTATCAACGTGCTGAAGCTTTAGAGTTGGTAGCGAAACGTACACAGTTTGCTCCTAAGAAAAAGAAAGAAACAAGACGTGAGGCACTTGAGTTATATAAAATAGCGCTTTCACTGGGCAAATCTGAAGCTCAACAAAAAATCGATGAGTTAGAAAAAGTTGTGGGATAATTTAGCAATTAGGGTAGGTAGAGGAAAGCCGGAGGGAAACCTTCGGCTTTTTTATGTTTGTACAATTCAGTGGAGCAATTTCCTCAATGCGAAAAAGTCACCACACTACCCTCGGCTATATCATCGCATACAAACGAATTTTCAACATTTTACAATGGTACATCTTTTCCTGTATGATTTCAAAACAGAAACTCTAAATGATATATGTATGAAAACGAAAACAAAAAGAGTAAATAAGAAGATGTCAAACGCTTTCACAAGGAGTCCAAATTCAAATCGAAAAAGTAAGAGCATTGACAATCCTGATTTGAATGAAGACGATCAGCAACAAATCAGGAATCATCAGCGAGATGAATACCTGGATGAAGCAAGAGTAGATGACTCTGATTTTGACAGTAACAGGGTAGATAAAATCACAAATGACGTAGAAGAGCAAGAAGATCGTGAAGTGTTGAGAAAGAAAGATGAAGCTCAGGGAAATGAACAAGTGTAACAAAATAAAATAACAGCAAAATCAATTTAAAATCAAAAACAATTTAGTAAGAAAATTAAAAATACAGTAACCTTTATAATGGCATTCATGATTGTAATGATTGCTCAATTCTCATTTGCGCAAACAGAAGAGAAAATGTTAGACAGTTGGAAACTACTAGGTACACGTGTAGTAGATTATACTATCGATAGAGATGTAGTAACACTCAATCCAAGTAAAATCGACATTACAGGATTGAAATTTATCGTGAAGAACGGAAAGATTAACATGCACAAAGCTACGATTCACTTTGCCATTGGTGACAAACAGGAAATCGATTTCGCAGATCAGGTAAATGCGACCAATGACGGACGTATCGTAGAACTGAAAGGCAATTCAAGGGCTATTGAGAAAGTGACATTCTGGTATGACACTAAAAACGGTGGTAAGGACAAAGCCACAGTTGAAGTTTGGGGAAAATAGCATTCATAGATTTTGAAATAAAGTTTTACCGTAGGAGACCGGATAATGGTCTCCTTCATCTATGTTTTAAGTTAATCACTAAATAAATGAAAGTGAAATGGCGAAGTATTCTAAGAAAGCCCAAGCCAAAGTAGCGAAGGCCGTACGGAAAATGAAGAGAGGAACCTTGAAATCAGGAAGCGGTGATGTGGTGACCGATCCCAAACAAGCCATTGCCATCGGTATCTCTCAAGCTGAAAAGAAGGGGTATAAAGTTCCTAAAAAACGGAAAAGCAAAACAACTTCACAGGTTTGATGTATTCAACCTGCATAATCAAAACAATTCAAGTACACCATAATCAAAATAAAGAGTATGAAAAAGAGAATAAATATAACTCCAGATCGGTAAAGGCGTTACCAGATGGATTTCACAGCGTAACCCCATACCTTATTGCCAAGGGTGCGACAGAGTTAATCGAATTCATTACAAACGCCTTTGATGGCCACGTTCTCCATTCTTACTTAAAGGAGAAAATGATATGGTCATTCATTCTACAGTGTTAATAGGTAATTCCAATATCATGATTGCAGATGAAATGGAAGGTATGAGCGCGCAGAACGCGATGCTCTATATTTATGTAGATGATGTTGATACCTTCTATAAGCAAGCCCTCGATGCAGGAGGTATTTCTATTCGTGAACCAAAAGATGAATTTTATGGAGATCGTTCTGCTGGTGTAAATGATTCTTGGGGAAACCGGTGGTGGATGGCCACTCATATCGAAGATATTGGCGATAAAGAACTTAAAGCCAGAATGGAGAAGTCACGCAGTGAGCCCGTAGAATTATAAAAATCATTATTATATGAAAGCGACATCAGAGTCGCTTTCATCATTTTAAATGGGTTCTAGCGATAATACACCACATTACATTCAGGATGTTGTGCCTTAAAATTTTCGATTACCCGGTTGGACACCCTGGTATTGTAGCACGTCAGTGTTTTAAGCGGAAGATTGCTTAAGGGATCAAGTTTTGAAACATTCGTGTTAGAGCAATCAAAAGATTCAAGATTAGTTGATTTTTCAAGATGGTCTAAACGCTTAATCTGTGTTCCCGCACAATTTAGTTTTTTGAGTTCTGGCAAAACACCAATCATTTTCAAATCTTCTATAGGTGTATTTGAAATATCGAGGTCCAGTAACGAAGCTGGCAAACCAGGAGCTTCAATTTTTTGAATGGGACTGTTAGTAGCATGCAGTGAAGTCAGTGACTGGAAATTGTCAAGCCGCGGTATAGTCGAAATGGCTGTTCCGGAAAAATGAAGTTCTTTCAATCGTACAAACTCAGAGAACGCATTCAAATCGTTTACCTGTGCGTCTTTAAATTGAAACGCTTCTGCTTCTACAAGTTTATGAAAACTCTCGCGCGTGATGTCTTTATTCATTTGTGCAACAAATACATTCTTCCAGTTTTCTGGCAAAGCACTCCACCATCGATTGATATGGATTGTCTTATACACCAACAAACACTTAGGATTTTTCTCTAAGAATTCTTTTGCGATAATATCATGGACAGCAGTTTGATCAGCATAGAAGAATTCAAGAGGTGGAATGGTGATGGATTCTACGTTCTCAATTTTACTTTTGTCTGCTCGAAGCACTTTTAATTTAGAGAACCCGGTGATTATTGATACATCGTTGACTTCCGTTTCACTGATATCAAGGTATCGGATCTCTTTATGATTCTTCAACGGTGCTAAGTCCTTTATAGAAGTTTTACTGGCCTTGATTACCTCCAGCTTTAGAAGTTTGCGAAGAGGCTCAAGGTTATTAATAGACATTATTCCACTCACATCAATCGAATCGATATTCGAAATATTCGCTAGTTCTTCTTTAGAAGGTTTTGGACTTGCTTTGATTGCTTTACTAAAAACCGATTGCCACTCTGGTGACAAACCATTCCACCAGTTATTTAGATTGTCAGAATCATAAATGATTCTGACTTTTGGATTGACCACGTGAAATTTGTCTACTGCAGCCAATTCAATCAGTGTATGGTCAGCATAAATCGTTTGAAGACGAGGTAATTTTTGAATAGGTAATAGGTCACCTATTTTGGTATAGTTTGCATGTAAGACCTCTAGATTTTCAAGGTTGCCTAGAGGTTCAATACTACTTACATGAGTGCTGTCAATATCCAACGTAACCAGACCCTTTAGATTTTTTAAAGGGTTAAGATCCTGAATACCCGTACCCGAAACATCGATTGATGACAAGCTAGTTAGATTTTCGAAAGGATCGAGGTTTGAAATTCGGGTATAGGCAAGTTCCACTTTCTGCAATTCACTGAGTAACCTGAGAGGAGAAAAATCATTTACCTGCGTTCCATTCATGTAAAGGTTTTTTAAACCTGGCATTTTTTCCAAAATAGAAATATCCTTTACGGGTGTATTGCGGATATTAAGGCTTATCATTTTACTGCAATACTTTAATGGTGACAAGTCTTCAATTTTAGTATTGGATAAATCCAGTGTCTCCAACTCTGCCAGGTTGCGAAGAGGAGTGAGGTCGGTAATGTTGGTACCCGAAAGTAGCAGAAACTTAAGATTATGAAGTCGGTCAAGAGGATCGAGGTTCTGAATCAATACATTTTTACTGAGATCAAGATCTTCACTAGACGTAATCATTTTAATTTCACTGATGTTGAGACTGTCAGTCACATTTCGATTTTCCAGTTTCTTGATCAGGATGCTTTTCCATTCCAATGAAAGTCCTTTCCACCAGTTGGTCAACACCATATTCACGTTGATCTCATGCGTGTACAGACTTACAATTCTTAAATCCTGGTGGGCGGGATCGTAATTTATTTCAATGTATCTCGGAATAGTATTAGTGATCGCTTTACCTTCCGTTGTCGTTCCGGTTAACGTTCTTCGTGTTGATACTTTGTAAAAGACATCACCATTTGCTAACGTATTGCTTTTAATATCTTCAATTGCAAATTCGAATTTCACTTCATTAAAAAAGAAATCGACATCCTTTAAATAAGGTACAATGTCTTTGTTGGTAATGACAATTCGATTCTCAATAAGATCGTCTTCCACTTGTACCTTATCATCCCGAAAAATTTTAGAATAACTTTCCTTCACCAACACTTCTTTATCTCGGGCAGAAGTAGCGCTGCTACCCAATGTATTGAGCATGTACGTTAAAAAGGCAATGATATCCTTAACGCGTTTTTCGTCTTCACTGGCGCTCACTGTTCGTGTGGCTGGAGTAGTCTTTGTCTCAGTTTTCTTTTGAACAACAGGAGCCTTCTTCTGTGTCTGTGTTTTCTGAGCCGGTTTCTTCACCGGTTTTTTCTTCTGCGCGTCAACAGCAAATGATATCAGTGATAACAAAATAAAGGAAATGATCCAGATAGAAAATCGCTTCATAATAGAGTTCAGTTGTACAAATAGGACAGCATTAATTTTTTCTCTGCATCACTGTTCAACTTTACCAGGTTGGAGATTAGCCAGCCAGTATTGTAACCAGTCCGGTTAAACTGAGCAAGTTCAAAATACCATCCGTCAAGCTGAAAGAAATGAAACTTAACATTCTGCACCGACTTAAATTTCAGATTACCTTTCTTCACTTCGTATAAAAAAACAGTGAGCTGGTCGGCCTTAAATTTCCTTGAAGTGTATTGTGTAATGCTATCACTGGGGATAAAGGCTTTTCGCAAATTCATAAAATCAAGTTCATGGCTAAGCGGATGAAGAAATCGACCTACCTTAGTCGTGTCATGTTGAAAGTATGGATCAAACAATTTGGATTGTATTCGACTGATCACCCACTTATATCCGAGGTGATCCTTTTCCAATTCCATGTATAAGGTAATTACCTCTTCTTTTCCATTTAAAGTAAAAAGCGTTTGCACTTCTGAAAACCAGTTGGATCCCTTAAATTCCAGTATCGATAACTCATCTTTGTCGAGCACGTATTTCGCAAACTCAACTTTGAGTGCAGCACTCATTCCATTATTGTTTTCATCGAACAAGGTAGCGAGATATTTTTTTCTAAGTTTCTCGCTCCGGTATTGTTTATCGCCTGGATAATAACGATCGCCTTTCTCGCTTTCTTCTCCATTAAACCTTCTGAAAAACTGGTTAACCTGTTTTGACTGCGCATACAGTTTACTTTCATCATCTCTCTCATTCACCACCTGAGCAGCCAATGGATAAACCATCATAATAAATATCCCTGCAAAAAAGTATTTCGACATAAGACTATACAGGGCTGTATAAAACCTTGAACCTGAAACTTTGAACATAAAACCTGAGATATTATTTTTCCGTCTCTGTAACCCGAATATCTCCCAACAACACATCCCAGAACGCAATTTCTCTACCTTGGATTTGTGTCTTTTTACGATCCACATAAATGGTGATGTCTTTCTTGGTAGTGTCTTTGTATTTCATGCCATCATCTGATTCACCTTCAAATCGTTGGTACACCGTAACCACTCCAACATAACGACCATCAGGTTGACGTTGAAGATCACTTATGTAATGAATATCATACCAACTGATGGTGACACGATCGTAGTTCAGTGCCATCAATCGTTCAAAGTATTTGCGCACTTTATAGTAATTCACTTCTTTACGGTTCAAAGATGAAACACCCATTTCACTTTCTGGAGTAAAAAGTTCTTCTGCCCGGTCCATCACCCGGTTCGCTTCTGAATACGCTGTCTTCTTGTTTCCAATGATGCTGATGTATTTACTCAAGTCGCGTACTTTCTCCAGCGCGAGTGAATCAATAGCCTGCTTACGCTTCGGACTGATCTCATCCGACTGTGCAGCCAAGTCTTTCGTAATGGTAAGACCAAGAAATATCAGGAATGCATATTTATAATTATTCATAAAGTAGTTTTAATGTTGATATGAAATATTTAGATTGATGAACAGCAATTAATTTTTCCTTAATTCCAATTCGGTGATCTTGCCACTGGCATCGGTCTTTACATCAGAAATTGAATTGATGTTTTTCTTCTGATCTTTCAAATAGTTAAGGTAATCTTTAATCGTAGTGGGCTTGTCGTAATCCTTTTCGCCATTGGATTCACTGATCACAATCAGCACTGGAGTTTGAGGCGAAGCAAACAGACCAAGCGCTTCATTGATGCTCGCATTGGCTGAAGTAGCATTGGACGAACTGGCAATTGAACTAAAGTATTGATTTAGTTTGACAGCAGGAGTACTCGCCTTGCTTTCGTTTTGTCTGGCGCGTTCTCGTTCTTCCTCTTCACGCATCGCTTTTTCTTGTTGCATGGCGAGTTCCTGCTCTTTTAGTTTTTTATCATTTTGTTCTTGCTCGATCCTGGCTTTTTCAGCAGCAGCATTAGAGGCCTGCATGGCTTTCTTCTTACTCTGACAGCCAAAAGCACTGATGAGGACTATTAAGAGTACAATTAATCCGGATGATTTTCGATTGTGTAGCGTCATTTGTTCTGTTTTTTGGTTGTTGTGATGGTGTCTTTACTGAAAAGAGTATGCCATCCTTTCTTTACACGATTCAACGGTCGGAGGGGTTTGGCAAGTATAGGTTTAGGGGAGGAGCAATGGGGAAATTGGGGATTTTTTTCCTCATTTCATCCAAAAGAGCAAGTAAAATCCATGAACGAATATCAAAGTCAGATCAACCTATGATAGACGCCAGAGATTAGGTAGGGGAAAGCTGGAGGGAAATCTTCGGCTTTTTTCTTATTGAATTATCCGTTAGTTAAGCAGCAGCTTCAGTATTGATTACCAGCTTCTCGTAATGATCGGTTATGAAGGTATCAATGGATTCAATGAAATCCTCTAGTTCCATTTCATCCAAATCTATTGTTACCTCTGTGCTGCCAGACATCAAGACGTTAATCTTGTGAAGTACTTTTCGTTCATCTTTAACAAGTGCCAACTGCTTTACATCCTTCACCGCGAACGTCCCCATTTTTTTATTATTCTTGTACTCTATAACGTCATCGGTCAACTTTAAAAAGTCATTATAATTATTTACTCCTGTCCTAAGTTTTCCAATCACTGGTAAAATGATGCATGCTCCGGCCCAAATGAAATACCGAAAATTCACGTCATACTCATAATACACAAAACCTAGAATTACCGGTATAACACAATAGAGAAAAACCTGCTGCTTCAATTTCGTCCGATGATTTCTGAACACCATCCCATTTTGTTCTGGTTTAATTCGGACTGGAAAAAGCATTTCCTCCCAAAGAATTAAAATGGTTAAGATGACAGCCAGGCTCAACAGAGACATTCCGAGGTAAATACTTTTGCTATCATTCAGGTTGTGGCTAGTGCTTTCAAAAATACCTCCTGATAAAAAGAATGATAAAGCAAAAATCAGAAACAAAAGTCCGATGCTTAATTCTCTGGAATAACGAGGACGGATTATCTTAGCCATAATTATGTTCTAGTTGTATAATTTTTGCGATAATACTGAAACTATTTAGTGTAAATTTTAACTTTTATTACTAATACTTTTCCCCATCTTAATTCCCTTGGTGGGGAATTCTGCAGGGAATAAATCTAACAACTTGATTAATTAGGTAAAACAAAATGAAATTTGAAAATGAAATCAATACGGTATTGCAATCCAGAAAGTTAGATACCGATATGCTCAATATTATAGACGCCCTGGCATATGGACAGGATAACCATCAATTGGCTTTTGATATCGCACTGGAGATGGATAACCGAGGTCTCGTAAAACTGCTATACTCTAATTTCGATGCTGGAAAAGTGATTGTTGAGTTTACCTTACTTGCCAAGAAGTAAATGTTGGTTAACCTGCCTGCAAATGTGCGCGATCTACAACAAAATGTGTTTGACTTTTTCCTGCAGATCGCACAATTATTTTCTCAGCGGATAACAGTCACTTTTAAAAAAGTAGCTGGTATGGATGTTAGGTTCGGGTCAGCGCTTTTGTTTTGGCTGTTAAAGAGATCCTCCAATTCACGTTGTAAGTAATTCGCCTTTCCATTTTTTTCTGCTGCTTCAAACGCATTCATGGTGGGGCCATAATAATCCTTAAAGTTGCTAACTAATTTGGCTGGTGAATAGGAGGCATTGAATGTAAACGTTTCTTTACTAAACATTATATTTTCTTTAGGAATGCCCGCACTGGTAAAACGCTCTACAACATTGCTTTCTACTCCCCATAACATTGGACTAACAAAACCTTCAGGAGGTGGTGGTGTATACGCAGAGCTTATTTTTAATATCTGCGCCACCAAAGTAGGATCACCGGGTATCCAGTTACCCATCACAATTTTTCCGCTTTTACGTGTAACGCGAACCATTTCTTTCGCAACATCAGATGGCCTTGGTGCGAACATCGCACCGAAGATGCTGACCACAACATCAAAGGTTTCATCATGAAGGTCGCTTAAGTTAGTTGCATCTCCTTCCTGAAAACTGATATTCGTAAGACCTTCCGACTTTACTCTCATGTTGCCGGCTTCCACAAGATTCTTTGCGATATCAACTCCCAATACCTTAGCGCCCCTTCGTGCTTCTGGAATTGCAGTAGTGCCATCACCACAACCGAGGTCAAGAACATAAAGGTCTTTTGTAATTCCTAATGTAGAGACGAGCGCTTCACCGCTTTCGCGCATCGTGCTTGCGATTTGGGTGAAGTCACCCTTTTCCCATAATGCTTTGTTTGGATTGATTGTCATTTCTTTTTGATTTAGTAATAAACGATTTTATTCCTCAGGCTGGATATTTACACTTCAGTCAAACCAATAGATCACTGACATCTGCAATACATCACCAAAAGGATAGAACAAAAATAAGGTACTGGTTAAAGAACGACTTCACCATAAAGTCCAAAAATCATTCTTAAAAGTTCAGACCGATAAAGTCTTTCGAATGGCAGAAGGTGTTACCTGATACCGTTCTTTAAAAGCTCTTGTGAAATGTGACGCATTTTCAAAACCACTTTCAAACGCTACCTCATTTACATTTTTTTCTTTATTGCCAAGCAACTGAAGGGCATGATTTAATCGCTTTTCCAAGAGCCATTTCCCAGGTGTGGTCTTCATTACCTTTTGAAAGTCCCGCTTAAACGCGGACAAGCTCCGGCTGCAGAGTTCGGCATATTGTTCAAGCGTAAGATTAAAACAATAGTTATTTTCCATTACCCGCTGCAAGGAAACGGATTGTGGTTCATTGATCAACGAACAGAAATAAGAAAGTAGTTCAGCATTGTGCGGATTATCGGCAAGGGTCAAAACCAATTCGCGGAATTTCAGTTCCAATAATCCTCTATCAGGTTCTTTTGTACTGGCAAAATAAGATGACATGGAAAGAAAAAAAGTTTCCAATGTCTCACTGGTGTTCAAATGCATAACGGTTCCATAATCTTTGTCCATCTTGCGAATGGGTGCCGATCTGGATTTTAATGTTTCACAAATAAATTGATCGGGGATAAAAAAGAGTACCAGGCAAAATCCGATGTCGAAAAATTGTTCGATAATACTCGCGCCTTTCTGTACAAAGACACAACTTCCTTTTTTAAGATCGTAGGAGCCATGGGCAGTATGCCATACCTTTCTGCCATCAATCACATAGAAGACATAATTATTCTGACTCCATAAATCAGTAAATCGATTTTTCATAAGCCGCGCTTCCAGCGGACAATTAAAAACGGTAATCAAGCTTTCGCCACAATTAAACTGCCGTGAGTAGTCCGGGTATTTTAAGACGCTTTCGATAAAATTGACCATCGTATTATTGGAATGGGTTTCAATTTAATGAATTGTTGGATTTTACTCCCACTTTTATTCTCCAAAGAGGCGGATGCATGAACACATTTTTCTATTTTCATTACTACCTTGATGTGTTATGTCAGCAAATTCCAAATCAGTAGAGGAGCTTATCATGAGCCTCCCACGTGACGAACAGGTATTGGTGAAACGCCTCCGTTCTCTGATAACAGAGTGTATTCCGAAAGCAACCGAGCAAGTGTATTACGACATGGGACTTCCATTTTACAGGCACAATAAATTGATTTGTTTTATCTGGCCCGCCTCTGTATTCTGGGGATCAAGACGTAGACCCGAAACACAAAACGCCAAAGGAACATCGCTTGGATTTAATCAAGGATATTTAATGGCAAATGAAGATGGTGTTTTAAAGTCTGAAGGTCGCAAGCAGGTGTACGTAATGTATTTTAAATCCATAAAAGACCTCGATGAAAATAAGGTTCGTGCTTTGTTGTTTGAAGCAGCAATGATTGATGATGAGTTTCCAAGAAGAAAAAGAAATAACTCTAATCAACTCAATCGTTAATGGCCTGATACACCAGCGGCATGAATGCCTGATCTATGTCCCCGATTTTTGATCCCCACATCTGACGGTAGAGTAGCACCACCATTTTTTCTTTCGGATCTACGCAGTATGAAGTAGAGAAAGCACCTCCCCACGAATACGTACCTACCTGATTGGGCTGAAGTCTGCTACCTTCCTCTGTAACAATAGCAAAGCCAAGTCCGAACTTCGCATCACCGAGGTTTAGCTCCCCGATTTGGTTCATCGTCATCATTCGAACGGTGTTGTGTGCCAGGAGTCGTGTCCCATTGTATTCGCCTCCATTCAAAAGCATTTGAAGAAAGACAGCATAATCATAAATGGTAGATGAAAGACCACCGCCTCCTGAAAAATATTCTTTCTTGTGAAGAGGGAAGCTCATCAAATGCATTGTCTGTTTTCTTAATTCCGGTCGAGTCTTCAGTAAAGAAATTGACAAGTCGGCTTGCTTTCTCCTGAGGAAGATTAAAGTAGGTATCGTTCATACCTAACGGTTGAAAAATCCGTGATGCGAAAAACTTTTCCAATGTCATGCCTGACCAAATTTCAACAAGGTATCCAAGCAAATCAGTATTCAATCCATACATCCACTGCTCACCAGGATGATACATAAGGGTAATGTTCCAAGCCGTGTCATCGCAGCCGGGAGTTTATCATCCATCACATCCAATCCAGCCGTAATTTTATTCTTGGCGTAGATAGCCGTGGCTTCTGTTGAACCGATTGTTGCATATCCAATACCAGAAGTATGTGAAAGCAAATCGCGAATAGTGGAAGGCCTTTTGACGGGTATAGTTGTATAGGTTGTGTCCTTAGGATTGAACTTATCCAATACGGTTTGATTCGCGAAAGCAGGGATGAATTTCGAAATGGGATCATTAAGCGAAAATTTTCCTTCTTCCCATAACATCATCACTGCTACACTGGTGATGGCTTTGGTTTGTGAAGCGATGCGAAAGATACCGTCTTTCGCGAGAGCTTCTTTCACATCTACATCGTTGTATCCTGCTGACTTATAAAAAACAATTTTCCCGTTTCGTGCAATGAGTGCCACACTTCCGTTGATCCATTTTTTCTTTACCCAATCTTGCATTGCAGAATCAAGTCTTGCCAGACGAGCAGAAGAGAACCCACCGCTTTCAGGCGTTGCTTCTGCAAGTGCTTTTGATTTATGCTCTGTCGGCTTCTGACAAGATGCTATAAATAATAAGACAATGAGAATCGGGAAAAAGCTTTTCATGTGCAGCCGGTTTAGCCTTCAAGGTAAATTATTTTGAGTTATGAAGCGAGTGCTATCCACATACGAGAGGTAGGTTGCTTTGTGTCTTTGAACTTGCTATTTCGAATATTTCATTTCCAACTCTAAAGCATTACTTTGCGTCATATAACCCTCCGTTATTTTTAATTTCTAATTTGTTATAATGAAAAAAGCATTGGCTACGGTATTCGTTATGTTCACTTGTTGTGCATTACACAGTCAGGATTTTAACACCATTGTGGGCGACTGGATTCGTGTAAAAGCCGAATATAAAGATGGAAGGAAACTTCCTAATAATCACCACTCGCGTATAATCGTTCGTTATTATTTTACCAAGAAAGAAATCTACCAGGTGTCTTCTGGAATCACTACTCCTTGCGTATATACACAGACCGGAAATTTCTTGAAAATTGAACCTGTCCTGGGATTAATAATTGAAGAGTACAACGACAAGGTACTTACGTTGGTGGAAGCGAATGAAGCAGAACCGATTCGTTATTATATGATCCCAATTGATTCTTTTCAGAGAAGTGGTGGATTCAAGTATCCATTTGAGGTTATCGGTGCTGATACCATCTATGCAAATACTCCAGGAATCGAACCCATTTATCCTAAAGGCAACAGTGAGTTTATGAATGGCATCGTGACGGGTTTCACACAAAAAGTAGTCTTTAATTTCTCCTATGTAGTGCAAAAAGATGGAACCATTGGTGATGTAACTATTAAGGCTTCTTCTAATCCGAAATTAGATAGCCGCCTTATCAAGTTGGTCAAAAAGTCGTCAGGGAAGTGGATACCTGCAACATACAAAGGCAAACCTATTAACGTGCGCCAGAGCCATTCCCTATCACTTAATAACAGAACATAACTTCTTGTTTCATCGTCAGCTGAGGAAATGAAAATTAGTATTGTTTTAATTTTGTGTTGTGCGCGATGAATTTGCTGCTCAACAGTATGATCAATTGTTGCTTTTAGTATCGGAGAAAGAAAGGACTTCAATCACGTTTCTAATTTGTTAACTTTCAATACGTCAAACGCCAAACCACACTTCACTCCGCAGCTATACCTACCTTACTGGTACAATCGGTCTACGGTTTTGTTCAGAAGACATTGACCAGAACTAAACACCCTTTTAATTGGGATAAAGTTCGTCAGCTTTTTTCAGCGCCTCGTAAGCGTTCAGTATACCACCACTTTTGGATAAGTCTTTTAGCTTAACCTTTTTGCGTTCGCCATTAAAACCGGGCTCAAGAACCTTGAGTTTGTCCATTTTAGTTGAAGACTGAATTAATAAATCAATTACCTGGACAGCGGTTAGCTCTGGGTGATAGGAAAGGATTAATGCAGCTACACCAGTAACTACTGGTGCTGACAAGCTTGTGCCATCGTGCATGCTATAGGTATTGCTACTATCCAGTGAGATGATATTAACTCCGGGAGCAAATATATCAACGTGATCTTTGCCGAAATTAGAAAATACAGCAGGCAATGTTTCATCGGGCAGCTGACCGCAAGCACCAACATTGATCCAATTGGTAGCTTCAGATTTATCCAGATATCTGTCACTTGGATAAGACTCATACACGTCAATGTTCTTTCCCGAATTACCAGAACCGTGCACAATCAAAACATCTTTCTGTTCAGCGTACTTTACAGCATCATCCACAAGGTTTTTCTCAGGTGAGAAATCTTTTCCAAAGCTCATATTGATAACCTTGGCACCATTGTCAACTGCATAACGAATTGCCATTGCAACATCCTTGTCACGCTCGTCACCATTTGGTGTTGATCTTAAACACATTATTTTCACACTCTGCGCGATACCATCAATGCCAATGCCATTACCTCTTATTGCTGCAACAATTCCGGCCACACCCGTACCATGATTAGCGCGAGGTCCCTCTACATCAGCATTGCCATACACACCATCGATAAGGGAAGGATTATCACCAATGAGTATACGTGCATCAAAGTTTAGATTTAAATAGTAGTTTAGATAGTCATTATTACGGGTTTTTAGTTCGATCAACGTTGCGTCAGTAAAGCCGTGTTCATAGCGGGAAGCTAAAAATCGCTTAGCTTCAATTACATCGGTTGGGGCATTGTTCGAGATGCCATCTAAATCTTTAAGAGTGTTTGCCGCAATACCAGTTTTCTTCAGGATTGTGGCTTTTGCATTCACATAAACGGATTCAAATTTTAATAAATTTTCCTTCTCTCTCTTTCTCTTTTCAAGCTCAGCATCATACGCTCCCTTTGCACGTTCATAATCGGGGTGAGTTTTTCCGATTTTACAGATGCGGGTATATTCCATGTTCTCATAGTTAACATTCTCGCCCTTGCTATTTCCTATAAAATTCCAGCCATGAATATCATCCACAAAGCCGTTGCCATCATCGTCAATCTGGTTATTTGAAATCTCACCCTCATTTATCCAAATGCTTTCCTTTAAGTCATCATGGTCAATATCAAACCCGCTATCGATTACCGCTACGATGATCGTTTTCTTTGCTTTTCGATTATTTAAAAGTTCTGCCCATGTTCTATTCACACTTGTACCAGTAACGTTGTCGGTTTTGATGTCGAGGTTGTGCCAGTTTAAATATTTAACTTCAAGACTTTCTACTGATTTAACCTGAGCAGTTAAAATGAAAGGAAACAAAACAAACAAGGCGTGGACAAAATATTTCATACGGTGGTTTATTGATTTCATGCAAAATATACTTTTTTAATTATTTTGTTAATGAGGCTCACGCATTTAACCAAATTGATTTCGAATCTGACCGTACAATCCAGATTCTGCTGGACGAGCTAGGTTTAACCCTTCCTCAGGTTTTAAGTATTCTCTCCCATATGGGATAGTGCGCCATTAATGACCAAAATTATTAATTCACTTTTGTTTGAAAAGTACTTTTAATGTGTTGAATTTTTCCTTTAACTT
>DAIQPD010000053.1:0-23967 GCA_036787535.1 Chryseolinea sp. | reverse complement strand
ATTTGATAATAAGTATGGCTGTAAAGAATCATTGGTTGATGCAATTCGCAGAGCAACTGATGTAATGATGGCTGGTAAGGTAGCGGTAGTAGCTGGATACGGAGATGTTGGAAAAGGTTCTGCTGCTTCATTGCGTGGAGCAGGTGCTCGTGTTATTGTTACCGAGATCGATCCGATCTGTGCGTTGCAAGCTGCAATGGATGGCTTCGCTGTTAAGAAAATGGAAGATGCTGTTAAAGATGCAGACATTGTAGTAACAGCAACCGGTAACTTCGGTATTGTATTAGGTAAGCATTTCGAATCGATGAAGGACAAGACGATTGTTTGTAACATCGGTCACTTCGATAATGAAATTGATGTTGCCTGGTTAAATGCGAATGCAAAGAAAGATGAAGTAAAGCCTCAGGTAGATCTTTATACATTGAAAAATGGCCGTCAGGTAATTCTTTTGGCTGAAGGTCGTTTGGTGAATTTGGGATGTGCTACAGGTCACCCTTCTTTTGTAATGTCAAACTCCTTTACGAATCAAACTATTGCTCAGCTTGAGCTTTGGGTGAATACAGATAAGTATGAAAACAAAGTATACATGTTGCCGAAGCATTTGGATGAAAAAGTGGCACGTTTGCACTTGAAGAAAATTGGCGTTGAATTGGAAGTACTATCGGCTGATCAGGCCAAGTACATTGGTGTTGAACCACAAGGTCCGTACAAGCCTGAGTACTACAGATATTAATCTTTAGTTGAATGGTATTTTTAAAACCCTGGATTGCAAAATCCGGGGTTTTTCTTTTATGGCATTGTCATTGTAACCGCTACCTTTGTAAAAAAATCACAAGCATGAAGAAATCAGTTGCATACTTGCTCTTTCTGATCACTATACTAACCACAGGTTTTCGTTCGGATCAGGGAGAGAATGTTGAATTTAGTTGCATGAAGACATTGAAGTCTACCAATACCTGCCATTTTAATTTCTTTGTAGACGGAGCTAAATATCGTTACGTTGACATTGGATGTAAATTCAGTAAGAAGAGAGATGATGTTATTAAAAAAGCAAAAGAAGGATCATTAGCCCTTTCTAAAGATTGGAAAATAGAATGCCCTGAAGTGAAGGAGAAGAAGGACGGAGATCTTTAGTAGTTGACAATTGACAATGAACAGTTGACAATTCGAGCACTCAAAATTTCTATGGGACTTGAAACCTTGAACTTCCAACATTATAAGGCTTTAACCGCCTTCCACATTTCTTCTGCCACAAACTGATTTCCTTTTTCATTTAGATGAACCCGATCTGAAGTAAGAATACCTGATTCATTATTCTCCGTATTGAATTTCGAATTGTAATCAAGAAAGCTTTTTCTCAAGTCTATTAAGGACACATTGTTTTTGCTGGCAATACCGCGAATGATGTTGCTGTAGTTATTCAAGTCACCGTCTAATTCATTGCTAAAATCCGTTCGCTCGCCAATCGCTGCGGGTGTGCAGATTAATACTTTAATATTTTTACTTTGAAATTTTTTGATGAGTGCCGTGTAAAACTTTTCAAACTTGTCAGCATCCGTTCCGGTGCCATGAGTGCGCTTATGCCAGACATCATTTACGCCCACAAAGATTATAACAACATCAGGATTCTTGCTTAACACATCGTCTTCATAGCGCAGGTATAAATCGTAAATTTTATTTCCACCAATACCAGCACCAATAAAATCGTATTGATCTCCTTTACCCTCCTTCGATGCTAATTCTCCAACTTTTAAAACATATCCTCCGGGCTGAACACCGGCTTGGGTAATGGAGTCACCGAAGAATACAACTTTCTTTTTTTGTTGCATGATAAAAGAGGTAAGTGTTGTGAACAGTATTGCTGAAAGAAAAATTAATAGTGTTTTCATTCTAAGAGAATTTAAAATCGTGTTAAACTTTAGAAAGCGCTTTCTCTAAGTCCTCCAATAGATCTTCTACATCCTCTACACCAATACTGAGACGAATTAGCGAATCGACCAATCCACTTTTCGCGCGTTCTTCTTTAGGAATACTAGCATGTGTCATTGATGCCGGATGATTAACCAGCGACTCCACACCACCCAATGATTCTGCTAATGAAAACAATTCGAAGCTTTCCATGAGTTTGATCGCTTTCTCCAGACTGTCATCTTTTAACGTGAACGATAACATTCCTCCAAAATCCTTCATTTGTTTTTTGGCAATAGCATGGTTGGGATGATCAGTGAACCCCGGCCAATATACCTTACCTACTTTAGGATGCTCCTTTAGGAATGCTGCAATCTTTTTTCCATTCGAACAATGACGTTCCATACGAAGATGAAGGGTCTTGATGCCGCGCAATACAAGAAACGAATCTTGTGGTCCAGGAACAGCACCACACGAATTTTGTATGAAGGCAAGCTCCTGATATAATTTTTCATCGTTCATCACCAACGCACCCATGATCACATCTGAATGTCCGCTAAGGTATTTCGTTACGGAATGCATGACTATGTCAGCACCCAGATCAAGTGGATTTTGTAAGTATGGTGAAGCAAAGGTATTGTCGACTGCTACAATGGCATTGTGTTTTTTTGCAATTTCAACACAGCCTTTGATATCAACAATATTCATTAATGGATTGGTGGGCGTTTCCAACCAAAACAATTTTGTCTTTGGGGTAATGTAGGCGTTTACGTTGTTGATGTCAGTCAGGTCAATGAAGTGAAATTTGATTCCATACTTTTCGAACACACGCTTGAACATACGATAGGATCCACCGTATAAATCGTTGCTTGTAATTACCTCATCACCGGGATTTAAAAGTTTGATCACGGCATCTGTCGCCCCCATACCAGATGAAAAGCAAATCGAAAACTTTCCATTTTCTAACGCGGCAATACTTTTTTGAAGTGCATTGCGAGTGGGATTTGCTCCGCGCGCGTAAGCATATCCTTTATGTTTAGCAGGTGATTCCTGTACATAGGTAGACGTTTGAAAAATAGGTGTCATGATGGCACCTGTTGTTGGATCTGGCTCTACTCCAGCGTGAACGGCTTTGGTTCCGAATTTCATCCTTTGGTCGGTTAGTCTTTAATGGTTAATTGTTAATCGGGAGTGTGAGTGTGAGTTGAGATGCTGTGTTTTGTAGTATTAATTATTGGTGAATCATGAATGATTAAAGAATCTTTTAATATTAAGACGATTAACAGATAACCATTAACGCTTAACCCCCTTCCAATAATTCCGGATGGCGTCTTTCCAATTATCCCCACTCTTTAGGTAGAGCGCTGTATTGATCAGCATCTTGTCTTCCGGAAGAGATTGGTTTTGATTTTCGAGTGACTGAATAATTAAGTCGTAGAATTTTTTTCTATAGGAGGAACCTTCTTTTGCAGCGAGTGTATTCAAATCACGCAACAGCGTTGAGACGGAAACTTCTTCATCAGGTGTTGTTGTAGCTACAGCAGGAGTAGGGCTAATATTTTGTTTAACCGGTTCGGGCGCATCAATTTTTTCGCTGAGCTGAACAGGCGATACCAGCGTGGCTGCTTGTTGTTTCAGAAATTCATCCAGATCCTTTAAGGTATTTTTCTTTTTGCTCATACGAGGTGGTTCAATATGGCCTGCGCAATGGGCTTGTATTCTTGTTCCGCATCCACTGTGCTGAAATTTACAAAAAGATTTTTCTGAGGCACGATTACCGGAAGGATTATCGCATCTAAGTTTTTGAGATTGTCGCGTACGGTATGTAAGCCGGTTGCGGAATGTATTCGGTTAGGTAGAATAAGAATGCGAAGAAGGGGATTCAGCTCGCGGGCAGGAGCTAAGTCGGTTACGGTTTGATACGTAACCAGTAAATCGTTTTGAGTAAGACTTGTCGGTACCACCACGGCATCACTCACCAAACACAGTTTCTTTATGCCCTCATCCGTTGTCTTACCAGCGCTATCGACAACCACAACATCAAATTTTCGTGATTCTTTCATGGTCACCAGTTCGCCAGCAACCTGTTCATCATTCGACCCCAGGATTTCAAAGCCCTGTTTGCCATTCTCTCCTTTGAATACCTCCATCTTCCGGAGCGTATTTAAAGTGTAGTTTGTATCAGTTTCCACGAGCAATACTTTCTTGCCCATTTGGTGGAGGGTGGTGGCCAGGTTAATGGCATTGGTGGTTTTACCTGTTCCACCTTTACGACTGATAAAGGAAATGATTTTAGCCATCCTTAAATGTAAAGAAAGCTTTTGATTTGAGAAACTGAAAATTGCGGATGGTGGACTGATGGCTTTGGAATCAAGAATATTGAATCTCAGGCAACCTGAAACCTCGAACTTAAAACTTCAAACCTATTTACATATTCTACGCCAGACGATTCACATCAAACTTCTCAAGGTAATCAGCAACGCGTCTCACCAGACTTCCACCCAAAGCGCCATCCACTACTCTATGATCGTAGGAGTGTGATAAGAACATTTTATGACGGATGGCAATGGCATCACCGTAAGGTGTTTCAATTACGGATGGTTTTTTTTGAACGGCACCTAAGGCAATGATGCCTACTTGTGGCTGCATAATAATAGGCGTGCCCATTACATTTCCAAAGGATCCTACATTGGACACTGTAAAGGTTCCTCCTGCTAACTCATCTGGTTTCAATTTATTTTCGCGGGCACGTTTAGCAAAATCATTTACAATTTTTGCTAAGCCTGCAATATTAAATTGATCAGCATTGCGAATAACCGGCACAATTAAGTTTCCGCTTGGAAGTGCCACGGCCATACCAATGTTGATGTCTTTTTTCTTAATGATCTTATCGCCATCCACCTGGATGTTGATCATTGGGTAATCTTTGATGGCCAAGGCAACAGCCTCAATGAAGATCGGTGTAAACGTAAGGGCATCACCCTCGCGTTTCTGAAATTCATTCTTCATTTTATTGCGCCAGAAAACTATGTTGGTTACATCGGCTTCTACAAATGAGGTAACGTGTGGAGAGATGCGTTTTGAATCGACCATGCGTTCTGCAATCATCTTGCGCATGCGATCCATTTCAATAATCTCATCACCACCGCTGATCGAAACTGGTACGCGTGTAGGTGCTGAAGAAACTGAAACAGAATGTTGAACTGATTTTATTGAAACACCCAGCTTTCTGTTTTCAACGTATGTTAAAAGATCTTTCTTGGTAAGTCTTCCTTCTGCACCAGTGCCTACAATGGTTTCTAGTTCAGCAACTAAAATATTTTCTTCTTTCGCGATGTTTTTCACTAACGGTGAATAAAATCGTGAAGACTCTTTATAATCGGTTACATGCGAAGCACCACTACCATTTATTGCCGAAGCAACGGGTGTAGCAATAGATGAAGTGGATACTTTTATTTCGCTAACGGGTTTATCCATTACGGGAGTAGCGGATACCTTTTCTTCTGCATCGGTAGTGAGAATGGCGA
The DNA here is from genome assembly GCA_036787535.1 of Chryseolinea sp. Classification (GTDB taxonomy): domain Bacteria; phylum Bacteroidota; class Bacteroidia; order Cytophagales; family Cyclobacteriaceae; genus Chryseolinea. The sequence continues at coordinate 18,532 of DAIQPD010000053.1, read as the reverse complement.
TGGCGCTGCCAACGTTTACAACATCACCCTCTTTCGCAAGCAATTCTTTTAATACACCAGCATGAGTAGAAGGCACTTCCGTGTCTACCTTATCGGTGGCCACTTCCAATACCGATTCTTCCAATTCAATTTTATCACCTGGCTTTTTGAGCCAATGCAAAATGGTTGCTTCGGTTATGCTTTCGCCCATTTTGGGCATGATGAGTCGTACTTCCGCCATGATTCAATCTTTTGATTGTTTGGCAAGTTAATCAGTTCTTATGGTTACTTCAAAGCCTGTTTGCTTCAGATCAAGACTATTTGGAATAAGGATTAAAATGCAGAATAAAATCTGGGTAAATGTTAATTGTTATTCGTTAAAAGTTAATCGATTTTCAGTTTGAAGTTCGATCCCGATAGCTATCGGGATCAAGGTTTGATGTTTGAAGTTGCCTACAATTCTATATCCTAAATTCTAAAGTCTGTATTCTACTAAACCGGCAGACTCATCCGAATTAAATTCATGGCCGATGTTGAAGCCAGCTTGATGTTGATCATTCGATCTTTCGAGAGTTGTAATTTTTTTGTGACGGTATGATGCTTATCTGAGTACGCAATCCAAACGGTGCCAACAGGTTTGTCATCCGTTGCTCCACCCGGCCCGGCAATGCCGCTGGTTGCAACACCAATGTCAGTGTTGAATTTAGCGCGAACAAGATTCGCCATTTCAATGATGGTGGGTTCGCTCACGGCTCCATATTGTTCCAGGGTTTCTGGTTTCACTCCGAGCTGCCGCATTTTAATTTCGTAAGCATACGGAATCATCGAACCCAAAAAATAATCTGAGCTTCCCGGAACGCTGGTAATTAAATGAGAAAGGTATCCACCGGTACAACTTTCCGCGACAGCGATGGTTAATTTTTTTTCACGTAATGTATTTCCCAATACGACTTCGATGGGATCGTAGCCATAACCAAAAATAAAGGGGCCGATGTATTCTTTTAAGTTTTCAATTAAGGCATCTGCTTCTTTTTCAAGTGCCAACAAATTTTCTCCAAAACAGGTAAGACGAAGTTTTACGCCACCAAGACTTGGTAAATAAGCCAGCTTGATATGATTGGGTAGTGATGCTTCCCAATCGGAAATCTTCTCAGCCAGAAATGATTCTCCTTGTCCTATGGTTTGAATTACCTTATGGTAAATAACGGGCACTTGAAACTTCTTCAATAATTTTGGAATCACAAGTTCAGTCATCATCTTCTTCATCTCGTGCGGTACGCCCGGCATCGACATGAAAACTTTTCCATTTCGTTCGAACCACATACCCGGAGCTGTACCTACTGCATTTGTTATTTTCTCACAACAGATAGGCAAAGCCGCTTGCTGGCGATTGATCTCAGTAAGTTCCCTACCTCTGCTCTTGAAAAACTCCGTTACTTCTGCCAGCGCTTCTTCGTGAATTTTTAATTCGCAGTTAAAATATTTTGCAAGCAATGGTTTTGTCAAATCATCGTTTGTCGGACCAAGTCCACCGGTGATGAGAACAATATCTGCTCTCTTTTCTGCTTCCGCGAAAGCGTTGAGAATTTCATCGGCCTGATCGCCAACACTGGTTTTGCGAATTACTCTAATACCCGCATTGCTCAATTCAACACCCATCCATTGTGAGTTGGTGTCCACGATTTGACCGTAAAGTATTTCATCGCCAATGGTGAGCAGTTCTGCAAGAATGGGTTTCATATTAAAGTTTAAAGTTCAAGGTTCAAAGTTATAAGCTTGAAGCTAAGAATATAGTCTACAATGAACAGTTTGTTGCGGTTTTTGTTGCGGGAAAATGATGGAATTGTATTATCATTTTCGTGCTATATACTTTGTCATCATTCAAGTCGATGTTACCTTAGTCAGCATGAAGAGACCATCTGCACTCGACTGGCAAAGCCAAATCTATATTAATGGATTCGCAGGCTTTCGACCAAAAATCAACATTGATTTAACAATACTCGAAGAATCAGCTCGAAAAGTAATTAGCCCGGAAGCATTTGCATATATAGCCGGTGGTGCAGGTAATGAAAGTACCGTTCGAGCCAATCGGGAAGCGTTTGAAAAATATAAAATTGTTCCTCGCATGTTGCGCAATGTTGGTGAACGGGATACGAGTATTACCTTATTTGGTCAGGAACTTCCGACACCTTTTTTACTTTCACCGGTTGGTGTGTTAGAGATGGTGCATCGTGAAGCAGATGTTGCAGTTGCTAAAGCTGCTGCACAATTAGGTGTGCCTTATATTTTTTCGAATCAGGCATCTAAGCCAATGGAAGAATGCGCTGCTGTGATGAGCAATAGTCCGCACTGGTTTCAATTGTATTGGAGTAAATCAAATGACTTAGTGGCGAGTCTGGTTCAGCGTGCAGAAAAGTGTGGATGCTCGGCTATTGCAGTAACATTAGACACGACCATGTTAGGTTGGCGCACGCGCGATTTGGAGTTGGCATACCTGCCTTTTATGGAAGGTAAAGGTATTGCTCAATATACTTCCGATCCTGTTTTTCTGAAAATGTTGGATGAACAAGCGGACGAAAAGGAAAGTAAAAGAAAGATCACACTTCAATCTCTTTTGGGTTTGATCGGCATGGTTCGAAATTATCCTGAGGATGGTTTTTTTAAAAAACTCAAATCAGGTAAACCCATAAAGGCGGTGCAAAAATTTGTTTCTACTTATTCTAATCCTTGCACTACGTGGGATGATTTAAAATTTCTTCGTCAACATACCAAGCTTCCGATTTTGCTTAAAGGTATTCTCCATCCCGATGATGCTCGCAAAGCAATGGATGTTGGTATGGATGGCATAATAATTTCCAATCACGGTGGGCGACAAGTAGATGGATCGATCAGCACCATTGAAGCCTTGCCAAAAATCACGGAAGTAATCAAAGAAAAAATTCCGGTGTTGCTGGACAGTGGTGTTCGTGGAGGTGCCGATGCTTTTAAAGCACTTGCCCTCGGAGCAAAAGCAGTTTGCATTGGCAGGCCTTATGTTTATGGTTTGTCAATTGCAGGGCAGCAAGGTGTATATGAAGTGCTTCGCAATTTCATGACGGATTTTGAACTCACCATGGGACTTACCGGATGTAAAAATATCAGTGAGATTACAAAAGAAACCTTGGCCTGAATGTAAGGTAACAAAGATGATTTACGTTAGCTTTGAACCTGGAACATTGAACCTTGAACTGAAATTTTTATGCTACGAATCACAACATCACTTATATTATCATTAGTACTTGCATCCTGCACCTCAGCGCAGATCAATCAGACACTTGGAGAAGTTAACAAGGCCATCGGCACTGATCAACAACCTACAACAGCAGAAGTTGGTGAAGGATTAAAAGAAGCATTGATAAAAGGTATTTCAAAAGGTTCTGATTTGGTATCGCAGTTGGATGGCTACTTAGGCAATCCTGAAATAAAAATTCCTTTTCCGCCTGAAGTAAAAAAGGTAGAAGACAAACTTCGTCAGATCGGTTTGGGTAGTGAAGTCGATAAGTTTGTGGTATCGCTTAATCGTGGTGCGGAAGACGCAGCTAAAGAAGCCAAACCTATTTTTGTGAACGCCATTCGTCAGCTAACCATTCAGGATGCATGGAGCATTTTAAAAGGAGAGCCTGATGCAGCGACACAATTTTTAAAACGGACGACTACAGCACAACTGAAAGAAAAATTTAAACCCGTTATTCAAGCCTCGTTGAACAAGGTAAACGCCACAAAATATTATGGTGACCTGGTGAATACCTATAACAAAGTTCCGTTTGTTCAGAAAGTAAATCCCAATCTCGATGACTACGCAACAGACAAAGCCATTGAAGGATTGTTTGTGATGATTGCGAAGGAAGAGAAGAACATTCGTCAGGATCCTTTGGCTCGTACAACGGAATTACTGAAGAAGGTTTTCGGAGCACAGAAATAATCGTAATAACACGTCATTGCGAATCCGTCTCGGATGAAGCAATCCCCATACTACAGCGTGAGCATTTCATTGTACCGGGATTGCTTCGTCAGAATGTCATGCGAAGCGCATGACGCTTCCTCGCAATGACGTGGATCTTTTTTTGTGCGACTTTTATTGATGGATTTGAATTCTACTTTTAGTAAGTATGATAGTTAAAACTAAAAAATAATTTCCAATGAGCATCTTTGATAAACACCAAGCTTTAGTTCTCCAAGCAATTGAAGCATTACACGAAAGAACTTTCTTTGCAGCTTTTCCTGAAAATCCATCTCCCGCAAATTATGGTGAGAATGCAGACAGCGAGGGAAGAGAAAAATTCCAATCTTCGTTGGGAAAAAAGTTTGATGAATTAAAACAAACAAATCCTGTAGGATGGATTGGAGAAGAAGAATCTCCTTACACACAAGATGCCTTAGGAATTTCATACCCATCTTTTTCTATTGATACCTTAATTGATCGATCTACAAAAGCATTTCATGTTTGGCGTAAGGTAAGTGTACAAGATCGTACGGGTATTTTAGTAGAATCATTGGAGCGTGTTAAAGCAAGATTTTTTGAAATCGCATACGCGACTATGCACACAACAGGCCAGGCATATATGATGTCATTTCAGGCATCGGGTCCACATGCTGCTGACCGTGCACTTGAAGCGATCGCTGCAGGCTATGAAGAGTTGCAGCGATTTCCATCACATGCGTTGTGGGACAAGCCGATGGGCAAGTTTAATCTTCAGGTAAATAAAGAATGGCGAGCTGTGCCGAAAGGTATTTCTGTGGCGATTGGTTGTTCTACTTTTCCTACCTGGAATTCTGTTACCGGAATTTATGGAAGTTTGGTAACTGGTAATGCGGTAATCGTTAAACCCCATCCGGGTGCAATCTTGCCGATCGCCATTTTTGTTGCTGAGATTCAAAAGGTATTGGTTGAAAATAATCTTGATCCTAATATTTGTCAGCTGGCCGTTGACACTGCTGATAAAATGATCACGAAAGAATTAGCAGAGCATCCTCAGGTAAAACTCATCGACTTCACAGGCAACGCTGTCTTTGGAAGTTACCTCGAAGGCTTGAAAGATAAAATTGTCTTCACGGAAAAGACAGGCGTTAATTCTGTGATTCTTGATTCGGTGGAAGATGCTGATAAAGCCATGGCGAACTTAGCGTTCTCTATCAACTTGTATAGCGGACAAATGTGTACCGCACCTCAAAACTTTTTTATTCCGGAAGGAGGTATTAAAACATCAACTGGAACTTTGTCATTTGATGAAGTAGCACAAAAACTGGTAGACAACATTAATGGCTTGGTTGATAATCCAAAAGCAGGACCACATGTATTGGGTGCAATGCAAAGTAAAAAAACAAGCGAGCGTGTTTTGGTTGCAGAGAATCTTCCAGGTAAAGTATGGTTGAAATCGCGTTCGTTTGAAAATCCGATGTTTAAGAATGCGCGCGTGGCAACGCCTGTTCTTGTAGAGGTAGATGCTACGAAGAAAGAAATTTTCAGCAAAGAACTTTTCGGCCCGATTGCGTTGCTCATCAAAACCAAAAACACAGATCAATCTATTGCATTGGCGAAGGAGATGGCAGAACATCATGGAGCGATTTCGTGTGGGGCGTATTCTACTGATGCCACCATCAAAGAAAAGATTGCCGATGAAATGAGTTTAGCAGCAACACCTGTATCCTTCAATTTAACAGGCGGACTTTACATGAATCAAAACGCAGCCTTCTCTGACTTTCATGTTACGGGAGGTAATCCTTCAGGCAACGCATCGTTCACCAATCCTGAATATGTAACGAAGCGTTTTACGTGGGTTGGGCATAGGGAGTTGGTGAAAGTTGTGTAAGAATATTATGTTGAATGCATTTAATACCTTGTAGATTATTAAGCCCCATTAACCTCGGTCTGTGTCCTCACAGACCGAAATCTGATAGCCTGTGACTTTTTACTCTTTTTGGATTTAAGAATCCTATTAATATTCTCCCGACACAAATTGATTTTATTTCGATAGGCTAAATTTTAAACAATGAAGTTAGAGAAAATGACTCGTGTAGTTTTTGCAGCACTTTTAGTAGTGTTCCTTATCCAGTGCAGTACTGATTCGATCAAGAGTACTATGATGACACTTCCAAATGATCCTTTTACAAAGACCATTGCAAAGGTTCAAACATTTGATATTGACAGCAAGGAAGATAATGTTGTTGAAGGTGAAAGCGGAACGATCATAATTTGTCCGATGGGTTCTTTTAAAAACGGCAAAGGAGAAATTGTTGAAGACCAGGTAAAAATTGAGCTCGCGGAAGCTCTTTCTTTCGAGGACATGTTGCTTTCCAATTTGACGACAACCTCTGATGGAAAGTTACTCGAAACGGATGGCATGATTTATTTTAACGCAACGTCAAATGGTGAGCAGCTGATTATAAATAAAGACAATCCTATTCATATCGAAATTCCCACAGATAAGAAGAAGCCGGGTATGATGGCCTACAAAGGTATCAGAGATGAAAATGGTACAATGAATTGGATTGAACCGAAAGCAATAGACAACTTTCTTACAACTGTTGATATTGATTCCCTTGATTTTCTTCCGGAAGGATTTCAATTAGAGGTTGATAAAGGAATGCCCTTTAGAAAATATAAAGTTTCAACTAAGCAATTAACAGATAGTCTGTATTATTCTCTTGCCGTTTCAAACGGAATTGAGTTAGTCAAGGGATTTAGTTCAACGGATGAAAATGAACCGTATTATCAGAAGAATGATGATAGGGGGTATGACACAGTAGAGGAAACTCAAAGTGATAGTGTTTCTTCAACTGGTTGTGGAATTGATCCGGCAAGAATTAAGGTAATTAAATCATCAAAATATCAGAATACACTTATTGCGACTCGGGCTTTTGAGGCACGTTTAAAAGTAATTTTTGAGAAGTGTGACAATTCTATTCTTGAGTTATACATTAACAATCTCAATAAAAATCTTTATGAGATTGATAGCATGGCAGCAGTGATTTGTAATGAAAAAAAATACAATATCACATATCATAAATTTGATGACTTCTCGAAACAGAGACTGACAAAGGTGAAGGAGGCAGATAGGTATGCTAAGCTTCTTAATGAATATTTTGGAAAGCAACTTCGAAAGGTAAAATCAGAATTAGGGCGAAACAAGGATAAAGTCATGAAATCGCTTGATGAAAAAAACGAAGATGCTAAGAAGATTGTTAACGACTACAAAGAATTACTTTGGAAAAGAGAAAAGTATAGAATGGAAACCTACGGTTTTAACTGGACAGAAACAGGATGGGTAAATATTGATAATGGGGATTTGCCAAAAGACTGGGGGAGCGGCCCCCTTGAAATCATAGTTGAGAATGGAAAGCAATTTGATAGAGTTTACACGTATGTGATTTACGCATCAATTGAAAGTCTGTATAGATTAAATACAACAGACAATGAGATCTTTTATGCTGGCAATGATGAGGATCGGAATATGTTAATGCCGAAGCAACAGCCAGGTTTGGCAATAGCAATCGGGTACAAGAACGAACTTCCGTCAATGGTAATCAAGCAGTTTGAAACGGGGACTGATACAAAATTTAAATTGACGTTAGAGATTTCAACGATGGATAAAGTGCGTCACACCTTGAGTGAGTATGAAAGATATTCAAAGGAGAATGTGATAAGCAGGGATCTTAAATTCATGGAGAAATTTCACAAAGAGAAACAGAGGCAAAAGGAATTAAAGAGGGATAGTGAATTTATGTTGAGGCTCTGGAACATTGCTTTTCCCTGTTGTAATAGTATTGATAGAGCGGAGGAATATCATGGATCATAGTCATTATGGCTGAATGATTTAATCTATTGGTATTAAATTCATAGAACGATATAGTGAAAAATATAATCTTAAGCTTTATTTGTTATCTAAGCATTGGGCATTCAGCGCAATCGCAAAATACATTTTACGACAGTCTTTCTACTTTTGCACTAAATCTGACAAAACAAAACGTTACCTACGATCCCACCTACTTCAGCATACCTTATCCAAACGGAGATGTTCCTGGCAACAAAGGTGTTTGTACAGATGTTGTCATTCGCGCCTATCGGAAATTAGGAATCGATCTTCAAAAGGAAGTGCATGAAGATATGAAGGCGAACTTCAATCTGTATCCAACGAAATGGGGATTAACAAAGCCAGATAAAAACATTGATCACAGACGTGTTCCCAATTTGATGACCTTCTTTACACGACATGGAGAGGTAAAGTCTATAAATCAAACAGCCAGTAATTATTTACCTGGTGATGTTGTGTGTTGGGATTTGGGCGGAGGTGTAACGCACATCGGTCTTGTCGTCAATAAAAAATCAGAAGACAAGGTGAGGTATTTAATCGTTCATAATATTGGAGACGGACAGGTACTGGCTGATTGCTTGTTTCAATTTAAAATCATTGGGCACTTCCGGTATGGAGAATAACATTTTCATAAAATCGAGATGATGTAATAACGCTTCTCTGCCTGCTCTATAATAGGCAGAGAAGCGTGATGAATGATGTTAATTCTGAATAACTATTCGTGTTGTATTGAATTCATTGCCTCTTTTAATACCAACATAATAAAGACCATTTTTAAAGTCAGTAATATCTAATCGAAATATATTTAGTCCATCCGCCATCGCTTTAAATCTCTGGTTCTTAATTTCCTGTCCGAAATGATCCAATAACTGGATCTCAATACCTTCCAATATTTTTGCTGTTACCTCTATTACAATTTCTCCTTTTGCTGGATTGGGGTAAATGGTAATACTGTTTTGGATAGATGTTTTAGGGACAGACATCTCTGTTGTTTGAATTTTAGTCGAAGCTTGAATTGTTGCAGGTACAACAGTAGAAGTACGGAAGTAAGCAGAACGCGGGATATTTTGCTTCAGCACTCCAGGGCCTTCGTAATTTACAATAATACTTTCTCCACCGTTTCGCTCAAAGTATGTTACAGTAATACTATGCTTTCCTCTTTTCAAGCTTGCGACTCCTGATTGTTCAATGGCACCATGAAGGCCATCGTTATTTACAACCATAGTATCTCCTATGAAAAGTTGGCTTCCATCGTCAGAAGTTGTGTAAAATGTATAAGTACCGTCTGCAGGTACATCGATGAAGCCTTTGAATTTAAATGCGAAATTATCGGGCTGGGTCCTGGCGGTAAGATCTACATTCAGTGTGTTTCCAGTCCTTACTGGTGTGAGTATTAAGAAGTCAGGGATCAAAGACCATTGTCCGATGTAATAATAATAGTCCAGGCCGTTTACAGTATTTGCCGGATTTTCTGGATTGCGTAGTTTATCGATTGGTCTGTAATAAGCGGTGGCCGGAATATTTTGTTTTGGAATTCCAGAGCCTTCATATTTCACAACAAGACTTTCTCCACCGGTTCGCTCAAAGAATGTTATGGTAATCGCATGCTTTCCTTTTTTTAAATTCACCTTTCCTGATTTTTCAATGGCACCGTGCAAGCCATCGTTATTCACTACCATGGTGTCACCAATGAAAAGTTGACTTCCATCATCGGAAGTTGTGTAAAATGTATACGCTCCATCAGCTGGCACATCGATGTATCCTTTAAATCTGAAAGCAAAATTATCGGACTGAGTCTTCAAAGAAAGATCAACATTACTTGTAATCCCAGTCTTTATCGGTGTCAGTTTTGAGAAGTCAGGTAAGGTAGACCACGCTCCGGTATAGTAGGAATAAGTCAAACCCATAACAACATATGCTGGATTTTCCGGACTTCGTAAAGTGTCACGTGGTGTTGGTTCAGGATCCGGATCTGGATCTGGATCCGGTTCTGGCTGTAGAGCTTCAGGAACCCAAAGTGCGGCATCAGCAAAAATTTTACCGTCTGCCTGGGAAGTTGTAACCTCAATATAGGTGTTACTTCCTTTCGGTACATTATAAGTACCAAGGTCAAACCAAGCTCCGGAAGTCTGTCCTGAAACAACGATGTCAGTCTTGTTCACGATTATTTGTTTCGTTGTACTCCGGCCATCGAAAACATTAATAGTGGTCTTTGAAGATATATCTGTTTTTACAGGAAAATAGTAGTAAGCATGATAGACACCTTCGGTTGGAATATTGGGAGTGAATTTTACTTTATCATTTGCTCCACTGGTGCCTGGATTTGTCAGGAAATTTGGGCCATAACCACCTGAAGTTTCAAGAGTCCAAGTTCCGGTGATTTGAATGTTATTTGTGTTCGTATTATCGACAAGTACTTCAAAGATACTTCCATCGGCTAGTGGATCGTTCTCCAAATTTTGTTGAAGCTGAGGTACATTCACATTTTGAACATCGGTATTGGCATCAATCGCCATAACCGCAGCTGTTGCAGAGGATTGCGCAAGTACCATAAAAACAGGTTCCATTCTAATGGAACCATATGCAATATGAGAAGCAGAGAGACAAACGGGTACCAGTAAATTAGTGCATTCAGCAGATTTTGGAATTAGCGCGTTATAGGCTACAGGATAAGGCCCAAAGCCACCTACTTCAACATTTCCTTCATTCTTCACCTGACCATTCACGACAAGTCGCTGAACATTATGAGAATCCATTGGGTAAGCTGCACGCCCAACTCCATCAGTAACTACTCTTCCACCATTGCAGTTTGCGCTGGTCATAATATAATTGCCAACCATTCTACGTGCTTCACGGATATATAATTGCGGAGACCAGTTACCATTGTCTATGTATTCATCTTTGGGATATCCCCATTTAAGCATGGCGGTTCTGATTTCTATTGGAACTTTAGGATTGTGACCCAAAAAATAGAGGAGCCCCTTTGTATAGATTTCATGATCAAGAATAATTTGCTTGCGTTGAGCATATGAACCGTTTGGATAGTTATAGTTCATGCCAACCATATCAGTAGAAAACCCACCTTTGCTGTTAACGTCCACTTTATTGTTTGGTAGATAGCTCCAGATAAAATAGTCACCGAGGGACTTTTTGTTAAGGGCAGTCATTAAACGAAGCAATAGCTCATAGCGACTTGCATCATACCCAACGGGCTCTGTAATCTCAATTCGATTTTGAGCGTTAGACGTTAGGCAAATTCGATAGTTATAAGCTTGAGCTTTATTGTCACCCGTCCCATTAGCCATTAACGGTGCATCACTAATTCCCCATAAGAATCCGCTCTGTGGCTGGCCAGGCGCTACGTATGGATCAATGCCATTTGGAAACTGGTGTAAATTGGTTAACTGAACACCATTCCAATATTCATTATAGGTACTTTTTGCCTCTCTTCCTACGGTAAAAGAAACACCTGCTTGAGCCATTAAATCACCTTCATAGCCGCAATCCAAAAACATCTTTGCTTTGATTGTGATATCTGTGGCGGGATTGGGGTTATTGGAATTTTCAACAACGATCTCTGTGATTTTAGTGCCTGTTTTCTTGACACTTTTTAGCCTCATTTCAAATCGCTTCTGAAATCCTCCCCTGGCAGCATAGTCGTTAAATATTGCTTCTGCTACCTTCGGTTCAAAAGTCCACTGTTCAAGTTTTTCATATTGCTTTCCGATTCTTCGATAGAAGTCCAGGGCAAGACCTGTAATGATATACTTGTTTCCAATATCGGTATAACCAAGGCCACCAGTGCTAAGTCCCCCAAGATGCCTTCCCGGTTCTATGAGTATGGTACTCTTTCCTTTTTTTGAGGATGTGTATGCAGCTATGACTCCAGCGGATGTTCCGCCATAGACACATACATCGACTTCAATTGTGTTTTGTCCTGAGAGTTGGGAGATAGAACTGCATAATAGTAGCGTTGCTACCGCGAATAAATTGCGAGTAAACATAATATTTAGATTAAAGCCAAATAGCATCCTGAAGATTTCAGGACTTCACGCACTGAAATTAGATGTTGGTTAAAAAAAAACAATGACAAAAGTCAATCAGGTGAATATTTTTTTACCATTACGGATTGGCTATCTTCCCAAGTAATACCATTTACTCAATTCAAGACAAAAAGAGGTGAATTTTACTTTTTTAATGCTATACACATAGGCAATAGTTCGTATTCTCAAAAGCCTAAACTCATGCGTTGTTCTTCCCGAGCAAATACTCTGCAGCTAATCCGTTAGTAAGTAATGTATATTTAAACTCCAGAATGGTTTCGATCCTAGAATGCCTTATATATGACCTACGAGTTAACTAGTCAAATCAGCAAATTAATACAACGGTGCCAAGGCTTCCTCCCAGATATTGTTTAGGTTGAGAGTTCGAAGATTTAAAGTTTCTGGCTTCTTGAATGAGGTGGATCACCAATCGTGCTGCTCGGATCATTTGGCTGTGGATTGTTTGGTTCCATACCAGAACAACAAGCGGCATGAGAAAGTATTATTCAATACGACTGAATTGTAGTATTGGAAAAAGCAAGACGATATCATCTGGCATTATCGGTATACGAAATAGAATGAGATGTAAAAAATATGAATACCTATCTCCAAACCGATTTTAATTCCCAGGCTTTTAGATTTTTAATATTTTCTTTTTGCGGAATACGTATCACATTATCACCCCTTGAGAAAATCTGACTCGTAATAGTTGCTTCACCATCGTTTATAAAAACTTCAACGAGAGATTGATCAACAAAAATGTGCAATGATAGTTTTTGATTCGTACGATCAACAAATACCAAATCGCTTCCAGCAAAATCAGATTGAAAATCTATAATTCCAGATTCGATTCTATTTATAAATACGATGTTGTCTCTCTTTGCAATAGTGGTCTTCTCATCCTGGCTCGAAAACAATTCAAGTATCGTTCCATCACCACCAGTCCAATCCAATTCTATTTCGAGTGAACCTCATGTAAATTTTTCGAGATCTTTTATTTCATCACCGCGAAGACTTGTTGTTTCAGCAATTGCTTTTTGAATAAGAAAATATTCATCATCGTTTTTCTTTAATGAGAGTTTTCTTGGTAATGAAAACCCACCACGCCAGGGATCGGTAGGTGTTAGATTTCCGTATGTCCAATTGTTAGCCCAAGCTAACATGACTGTCCGATCCTTTAAATTATTGAATACGATGCCGGCATAAAAATCTTTTCCATGATCAACATATTTAGCTTCCTTTTGTGAAGAGGTAAACGTTGTGCCATCAAACTCACCAACAAAATATTGCATTCCCACAAAAGTTGGCCCGGCCGGATGTCCGCCTGAAAGTGATATTACCCATTTTGATTTACCGGATTCATTATCAACAGAAAGTTCATACAGATCAGGGCACTCCCAGATTCGAGTGGTATCACCCACTTTACCAAACTCGCTCATTAAATCCCATTGCAGTAAATTTTTCGATTGATAGAGTTGTACTTTATATAAATCTGGAATAACCAAAGCCATTACCCATTTTTGCTGTGGCTCATACCAAAATACTTTCGGATCACGGAAATCTTTGCGTTGAATATCAAGAATGGGATTCTTATCGTACCGCTTCCAGGTTCTTCCCTTGTCGTTACTGAATGCCAGACTTTGATGTTGCCTTAAACCTTGATTGTCTTTGTGAACATGCGATGTGTAAATCGCAACAAGACAATCTTTACCATCGCATAAACCACTTGTATTATTTTTATCCACCAAGGCAGTGCCTGAAAAAATCATGGTACTATCAGTTGTTTGTGGATCAAGGTATTCCTTGATGGCAATTGGAAGATGTTTCCAGTGTAACATATCCTTACTAACAGCATGCCCCCAGCTCATGTGCCCCCAGGTATCTCCATAAGGATTGTATTGATAAAAGAGATGATATTCACCATTATAAAAAACCAATCCATTGGGATCGTTCGTCCAATTCTACTCCGGGGTAAAATGAAACTGCGGTCTGTATTTTTCTGAATACGGTGATTCAATTCCTCCTTTCTTTGGCTGATAGCTTATCAGCGAAATAAGTATGCAGAATATGATTAGATTTCATGACCTTGTTATGTGGATACCTTAACAGGAATACTTAAGAGTGGTTTTAAAGGTAATCAATTTGGAAGGATCATAAGTTTGTCAGCTTTTAAAGATTGTCACTGCTCACCTTTGTTATTTGTACATAAGTTACTAGGTTGAGGATCGAAATAGTAGCACATTAATATCCAACACATGCCTGAACTTAATCAAATGAAATTGCTGATCAGCCTCGCTCAAATTGATGGTAAGGTAGCCGATCGTGAACGAAATTACATTATCAATATTGGAAGAGCGAATGGAATCTATCCTGACCAGGTTGTCCCATTGTTTACCCAGCGGCATGAAGTTATCATACCGAAAGATATAGATGACGATCAAAAGTTCAATTATATATTCAGTCTTGTTCAGCTGATGAAGATTGATGAACGTATGTATCGGGAAGAAATTCTGTTCTGTTCAACCATTGCTTCTAACCTTGGTTACGATAAGGAAGTAATGTTTGAACTCATGCTCCACGTTAAATCAGCTACGATGCGGAAAGATGAAATAACCATTTTGAAAGAAATGGTTCAGAAATTTTTAATTAAGTCATAATAAAATCACAAAAAGTATTTTAAAATTCAATAGCTTGATTTCACAGTATGAATAAATTTTACACACTTCTTTTTTTTCTTCTGTGTTTCATTAGCGCGAATGCACAAAAAACAATTATCCATTGTGGAAACCTTATTGATGGAAAATCAAATGAGATACAACCTCAAATGACTATTATAATAGAAGGCAATAAGATTGTTGAAATTGAAAAGGGATTTTCAAAAGCAGGTAAAGAAGATAAACTCATCGACTTGAGCAAGAAAACCGTTATGCCTGGTTTCATTGATATGCATGTGCATTTGGAAGGTGAGACGAGCAAAGATCAGGCACTTCAACGCTTTACTTTAAATGATGCAGATGTTGCCTTTCGTTCAACCGTCTTTGCAAAGAAAACATTGATGGCAGGGTTTACTACTGTCCGCGATTTAGGCGGATCGGGCGTAAACATTTCATTGCGCAATGCTATTAACCAGGGTCTTGTTGTTGGGCCGCGTATTTTCACAGCAGGAAAATCGATTGCTACAACGGGCGGGCATGCCGATCCCACAAATGGTTATCGGAAAGATTTGATGGGCGATCCCGGTCCGAAAGAAGGTGTTATCAATTCTCCAGAAGATGCACGGCAGGCCGTTCGTCAGCGCTACAAAGATGGCTCTGATTTAATCAAGATTACCGCTACTGGTGGTGTATTGAGTATTGCAAAAGATGGATCAGGTCCACAGTTTACAGATGAAGAGTTGAAAGCTATTATTGAAACAGCAAAAGATTATGGTATGCACACCGCGGCACATGCCCATGGAGCGGAAGGAATGAAACGTGCTGTAATGGCGGGCATCACTACGATTGAACATGGCACAAAAATGACGGAAGAAATTATGAATTTGATGATTCAGAAAGGGACTTTCTTTGTACCTACCATTACAGCCGGAAAGTTTGTAGCACAGCAGGCGAATGTGCCAGGCTATTATCATCCGTTAGTAGTACCTAAGGCATTGGAGATCGGCCCACAGATTCAACAAACTTTCGCAAAAGCGTATAAGCGCGGAGTAAAGATTGCTTTCGGCACCGATGCTGGTGTTTTTCCGCATGGCGAAAACGCAAAGGAGTTTGGCTACATGGTTGAAGTAGGTATGCCAGCAATGGAGGCTATCAAGTCGGCTACAATTGTGAATGCCGGAATATTAGGAATGAGCGACAAGATTGGAACAATAGAAAAAGGAAAATTAGCCGACATTGTTGCAAGCGATGAGAACCCATTGCAAAACATTAAAACACTGGAGAAGATAAGTTTTGTAATGAAGGAGGGAGTTGTTTATAAATAGGTCTTAGACTTTAGACTCTAGATAATAGACGAATTGCCAGATACTCAAACTAACTATCAACAACTCTTTCAATGGCAGTACTCCCAAAGAATCGTAGAACATGTAAAGCCGGCCATAGCTATTATAAAAGTAGTGATTGCCCTACATGCCCTGTGTGTGAACAACAAAAGAAACCAGAAAGTGGGTTTCTTTCATTGCTTGCTGCTCCTGCAAGGCGAGCACTGGAGCGTGAAGGAATAACCACACTTCGACAACTTTCGAGACGGACAGCAAACGACATTGAAGAATTGCATGGTATTGGTCCAACGACCATGCCCAAACTTAAATCCGCACTGTCTGGCAAGGGATTAGTGTTTATAACAAAATGATTCAGTCTTTACTTCAGTAGGTATACTTTCCCACATCAGTTGCTGAAATTATTTAAATCGTGAACGGTTACCAAAAGGTCCGGATGAATTTAAAACAAGATCATTTTACTAGTATACTTTATCATCATCTGGTTTATCTTGCACAACAATTTTAGAGCGTTTATTTGGTAGGTATGACCTTGAGTCTTAATGAATATGGACGACAATACAATCAATAATTTAAGAGAAGCACTTCGGTTTTCGCCAGATAATATTCCGTTAAAACTGCATTTGGCTGAAATATTACTCAAAGCAAACCGGTTGGATGAAGCAGAGATAGAGTACTCTGAATTGGTAAAGCTTTCAAACGATAATAAGTCAAAAATCGGATTGGCTAAAATATTCTTTCAAAAGGGTGAATACTCCAAGTGTAATGTAATATTAGAGGAGGTGATGGCAAGTGGATTTCAGGATTTTGATATGTTTATACTCCATTCAAAAGCATTGCTAAAAGAGAATTCGATATCCAGTGCGATTGAAGTTTACAACAGAGCACTCAAAATTAATCCAACGTTTCAAGATGAAGAACTCGATAATGAATTGAGATTAACCGGTATTTCGAACGAGGTTGATGGAGATGATCATGTTGAGAATATCTTTATACAACGGCCGTCCATCAATTTTAAAGATGTTGGTGGAATGGAAAATGTAAAAAAGGAAATTGATCTGAAAATCATTAAACCTTTGCTGCATCCTGAGTTATACAAAGCCTACGGAAAGAAAACAGGCGGAGGTATCTTGTTATATGGCCCTCCCGGATGCGGAAAAACATATATAGCAAAAGCTACCGCTGGTCAGGTAAACGCACGATTTATAAACGTAGGATTGAGCGATATTCTGGACATGTGGATCGGGAGTAGTGAAAAGAACCTTCATCAGATTTTTGAAGTAGCAAGACAGAATACACCTTGTGTTTTATTTTTTGATGAGATTGATGCTTTAGGTGCAAGCCGGAGTGATATGAAACAATCCAGCGGGCGGCATTTAATTAATCAATTTTTACAAGAGCTGGACGGAATTAACAATAACAATGAAGGAATATTAGTATTAGGAGCAACGAATACACCCTGGCACTTAGACCCTGCCTTTCGAAGACCAGGAAGATTTGACCGTATTATTTTTGTTCCGCCACCGGATGATGTTGCAAGAGAATCTATTTTTCAGTTGAAACTAAAGAACAAACCTACTGACACCATCGATTATAAATTGCTCGCAAAAAAATCTGAAAATTATTCAGGTGCCGATATAGAGGCAGTAATTGATATCGCAATAGAAGAAAAGTTAGAATCTTCTTTCATCGATGGAATTCCAAAGCCCATCAGTACATCTGATTTAGTAGCAGCCAGTAAAAAGCATAAACCGAGCACTCAGGAATGGTTCAGTGCTGCGAAGAATTTTGCATTGTTCGCTAATGATACCGGACTGTATGACGATATTCTAACCCATTTAAAAATTAAGAAATAAGATGACCGAAAATGTAATAGGTCGGGCGGAGGTTTTAATTCAGCAACAAAAATATGCTGAGGCAGAAAAATTGTTGCGGGATGTATTGAGTACGGATCCCAACGATGTGTATGTTCTTACTTTATTGTCTGAAATAAATCTTCAGCTTAATAAAATTGAAATGGCAACAATGCTGATTAATTCTGCTCTTTCACTAAGCCCTGATGCTGCACATCTTTTTTATGTAAAGACAAGAATAGCAATTGAGAAAAGAGAGTATGACGAGGCTGAGAAGAATATCGCACAGGCACTTCAATTGGATCCGGCAGATTCTGACTACTATTCCCTGTGGGCATCAATGAAATTAATAAGAAAGCAATATGATAAGGCGTTGGAGTTGGCTAATAAAGCGTTGGAGTTGGATAGTACTAATCTACTTGCTCTAAACACACGTAGTACGGCACAACTAAAACTAAATCAATCATCGGAATCATTTCAAACAATTGAAGGTGCGTTGCGGGAAGATCCGAATAATGCATACACCCATTCGAACTATGGATGGAATCTTTTGGAAAAGGGTGAGCATAAAAAAGCACTGGAACATTTCAGGGAAGCCTTAAAAGCAGATCCTAATTTTCAGTATGCTCAAGCTGGGATGCTGGAGGCGTTAAAAGCCTCTAATCTTTTTTATCGACTATTCTTAAAATACTCTTTTTGGATTAGCAACCTTACTGCAAAATATCAATGGGCTGTTATTATCGGATTTTATGTTGGCTTTAGAATGCTAAAATCATTAGCAAGCAGCAGTGATTCATTGCGTCCATTCCTAAC
>DAIQPD010000260.1:0-5063 GCA_036787535.1 Chryseolinea sp. | reverse complement strand
TACCATCCAAAGTGGCGTAATACTGAGATTACAATAAATCAATACCATTGCTATGCCGATAAAAGATCCAACCACAAAGACTTTATACTTCCCTACTGCATCGCTAAGCTTTCCGGTAAACGGTCCGGCAATCATAGAACAAACACCGGTAATGAGATAAAGTAAAGGTAATTCATCAAGTGTAAGACCTAAGTTATTTATTCCAAAGGCACTACCAAAGGGCATTAACATAAAGCCACCTGTCGCTAGTAGAATGGTCGCACTAAAAGCTTTGAGATAGGTAATGTTCGAAACCGTCTTTACCAAATGCTGAAATGCATTCCGTTCAGACTTCAATTTTAAGTGAGCGTCAACCGGTTTCATCTTCACGATAATAACAATGCCCAGTAACATACTTAGTCCAACAATAAGTAAAAATGGAGCGTGCCATCCGAAGTTGTTGGCTAGGTATAATCCCAGCGGAAGACCCAGTACCTGACTGGCCGCGAAAGCCATCTGCACAAATCCCATTACGCGACCTCTTACTTCCATCTTAAAAAGATCAGTAATGATAGCAAAGCTGATTGACCCAATAACACCACCGAAAATGCCGGTTACAATTCGGGCTGCTAATAAAAATTTATAATCTGGAGCGAGACCACAGAGTAAGGTACCTACTATAAATCCTGCATAGAAGAATAGCAAAAGTTTCTTGCGATCAAACTTATCAGCAAAGCCAGCTGCTAATAAACCTGAAGCACCTGCACTGAATGCATACGCAGACACTACCCAACCAAATTGAGAAGTGCTGATGTTTAACTCCGGCATTAATATCGCGCCAAGCGGAGACAACACCATAAAATCCAACACAATGGTGAATTGAAGAATGGATAGAATGGCAATGATGAATACTTCGTAGGAAGAGAATATTTTCCCGGAGAATAATTTTGGTTCCGACATGTTAATCGTTAAAAGTTAATTGTTAATAGGCTTTACCAAAAATGCTATTTTAATCATTCAAGTTTCTACCATTAACAATTAACTATTAACAGATAACTAAACCTACCAGAAAATAATATAGAGAGCAGAAAGAATTCCGCACACAATTACTACACCAACAGCAAAGCCGCCTTCTGGCTTAAACATAGACGCATCAATTTCAAGACCTTTGGATTCGTTCTTTGTTTTCGGAATCGCCAATGAGATTATTACCATTAAGGCCACAACAACTAAGAACACAAAACCCATTCGGTCAAGGAAAGGTATTTCATAAAGTCCTGTACCGCTGTTAAGTGCATACAATCCCATGCTGCTTAAGCTTGAAAGATCAGCGAATTCAGGCAATAATTTTAATAATAGAGAAAGTGGAAAAACAACAATTGCTGCTACTAATGCAGATAGTGCTGTTGTACGCTTCCAGAAGAAACCAAGAATAAAAATGGCAAAAATACCAGGAGACACGAAGCCTGTATATTCTTGTATAAATTGAAACCCACCTTTCTTATCAATACCAAGGAATGGAGAAATTACGACAGCTAAAATCATGGCAATGACAATAACAATACGACCAACATTCACCATGTTCTTTTCAGAAGCTGCCGGGTTGAAGAATTTTTTGTAGATATCTAAAGTGAAAATGGTAGAGATACTATTAGCCTTACCAGCAAGTGAAGCAACAATAGCAGCTGTTAATGCTGCAAAGGATAAACCTTTTAATCCAACAGGAAGTAAATTTAATAAGATCGGATAGGCGCGATCAGGATTCAATTCTCCATTTGCCATCATTTCAGTTTGAAACTCTCCATCCTGATACAATACATAGGCAGCAATACCTGGCAATACCACAATAACGGGCATCAATAATTTCAAAAAGGCAGCAAATAAAATTCCAGCGCGTGCTGTTGGAAGATCTGCACCAAGTGCACGTTGTGTAATGTATTGATTGCATCCCCAATAGTTTAAGTTCACAATCCACATACCCCCGATCAAAATTGTTAACCCTGGCAAATCAACATAGTTTGTATTGCTTTGATCGAAGATCATATGGAAGTGATCATCTGAATGGGTCATCATTAAGCTAAGACCATTCATCACACCATCCATGTTATAATGTGATGCAACCAAATTAAGTGCAATGTATGTAGTAGCCAGACCACCAAAAATTAAAAAAAACACCTGAATAACATCCGTATAACCAATTACCTTCATTCCACCTAGTGTAATGATGATGGCGAAGATTGCAAGACCACCCATGCATACCCAAAAGTTAATTCCAGAAATCGTACTGATGGCCAATGCCCCGAGATACAAAATCGAAGTAAGGTTAACCACTACATAAAGTAATAACCAAAACACAGCCATGAGTGTACTTACTGTGCTGCTGTAGCGCTGCGTAAGAAACTGTGGCATGGTGAAGATTTTATTTTTGAGATAGATCGGCATGAAAAATATCGCTACCACCATTAAGGTTGCAGCGGCCATCCACTCATAGGTAGCAATTGCCAAACCCATTTTAAAGCCTGAGCCTGACATGCCGATAAACTGTTCAGCCGAAATGTTAGAGGCAATAAGGGAAGCACCAATGGCCCACCAGGTTAACGATCCCTCCGCAAGGAAGAAATCTTTCGAATCAACTTGCTCTTTTTTCTTCTTGTTGTAAATCCAGTATCCGTATCCGGAAACGATTGTAAAATAAACGAGAAAGACGATGTAATCTAAATTTTGCATTTGGTTTAAAGATTAGGTAATAAGTAAAGTGGATTGTTTAAAATAAAGTAGCGTAGGATTTGGTCATGAGGATTCGAATGTATGAACTCCCTGTGATAAGTTCACCAGATAAAAATCAGGTTCTTTTTTGAAAGCAGCAAAATATTTTTCTCTGATGGCAGAAGTATAGCGGGACGCTGATCCTTTTCGTACCAGATTGATCGTACATCCGCCAAAGCCCCCTCCCATCATACGACTTCCCAGTATAGAATCTTTTTCTTCCTCCGCACATTTGACTAAGAAGTCGGACTCGTCACAACTTACCTCGTAAAGATGGCTCAGTCCCCAATGAGTCCTATTCATCAGCTTGCCAAAAGAAACAAGGTCTTTATTCCGAAGTAAAGTTGCCGCATCTTGTGTTCGTTGAATCTCTTCTGTAACAAACAATGATTTCTCGAATACTTCTTTCGTCATTCTGTTCTTATAGGTTTCAAGAGAAGCAATACTTACATCTCGCAAGGATGTAACATCTGGAAAATCTTTATGAATAATGGATACACCCTCCTCGCACGCTTCGCGTCTTTTGTTGTATGCTGAAGAGGCAAGCGTATGCTTTACCTTTGTATCCATTAATAAAATCTCTACATCATCGTATTCAAAGGGAAGGTATTCGTGGGTAAGACTTCGACAATCCAGTAAAATAACGGAGTTCTTTTCAGAGAAAAGACAGGCATACATATCCATGATGCCACACTTCACACCAGCAAAATTATGCTCCGCATATTGCGCAATTTTGGCAATTTCTAATCGACTCAATGAATAATTGAAAACTTCATTCAACGCAAATCCAAAACCAGAACACAATGCAGCAGATGATGAAAGTCCCGCACCTACTGGTATGTTTCCACCAAATACACAATCAAAACCCTGAAGCGCACAACCCTTTTGCTGCAAACCTTGCAACACGCCCATAAAATAGTTTGTCCAGTGATGACCCGGATTTATGTCCTCAATAGTGAATGTTGATGCTTCATTTAAATCAGTAGAATAGGCTGAAAACGTTTTTGTTTTATTGGGAGCTAACGCAAACACAAAATAATGATCGATGGCCGATGGCATGACAAAGCCATTATTATAATCTGTGTGTTCACCAATGAGATTAATGCGACCCGGTGCAATTACCATGAGGGGTGATGTGCCATAACGCTGATGAAAGATTTCCCTTACTACCTTGATGTTATCCATCTTTTACCTTCCAAAATCGTCTTGCACCCGTATTATATCATCTTCATCTGATGGATGTTGTGCATCTGTATGTTGCCATATTTCTGCTATCATCCCCCACCCTTCTAACCCAACCAATCTATGTCTTTGTCCTTGTCTCAGTTGTATGATTTCACCAACGCGAAGTTCTTGAAGCGGACCTTCCTGATCTGTTTCACTGGTTATTACTCCGGCTTTGCCTGCTACCAACTTCCAAATCTCCGAACGTCTGTGATGATATTGCCAGGATAATCGTTGATTTGATTCTACCATTAAAATTTTGGGACTGAGTTTACCGCTGATAATCAGCGAATCAACGTCAATCCCTGGGAAATATAGTTCTGCAAATTTCTGCGCCAATGATTCATCGAGCACAAAGAACCCTCCCCATGGTCGATTCATATCTTTCGACACCACCGTTAGTCCATTTTGTTCGAGGTATTTTTCAACGCTGGTAAAAACAACAGACTTTGCGCCTTCTAATAATATAGTATCATGCATTACTTCAAAAATTGAAATCGGGCTTATTGATGCGGGAAAGATAAAACTTAGAATCTATCCTGCCAACCTAACAACTGTTACAATCTTTTGTTACTTGAGTCAAAGAAATAATGAAACAATGCGAACGGGTCCTTTATAAATGGCTCACTGCATTTACTTTTTAATTCGAGATAAGCCTACAAATAATAAGGAGAAGAATAAAAATACCAAACACACAAAACAGGTATTGATAAAAACCTGGTAGTAGCCTATCTCATTTACATTGACAAAGGGATAAGGGTAAAACCCTGAAAGCGAACCCAAAATTAATATGACAACAATATATATTAATGGATAAAGAAGCCAACTCACTATACCTTTCCATTGCAATGGGCGTTTTGGTCGAACGAATACAAGCCAGTATAGGATGTATAAAGCAGGGATAATGGAATGTAGCAATTCATCAACAACCATTTGTAATCCTCGAGGATCCCATATGGGACGCAGCACAATGTTGTAAATCAAACCTACTACAGAAATGTAGACTGCTACAGAAGTTAAAACAGATGGGCGATCAAAAAACTTTCCTCCTTTGGAAAGCGGACTTACAAAAAGGAAGGTAAAACACAAAGCGA
>DAIQPD010000052.1:0-24274 GCA_036787535.1 Chryseolinea sp. | reverse complement strand
GTTCATTCCTTCGTCTCTTTCCGGAGATTGCCATCATCACATCTGCTGATGCCGATCATTTAGATATTTATGGTAATCACGAAAGTTTAATTGCATCATTTAAGGATTATATTAATCAAATCAATAAAGGTGGCTCATTGATTATCCATGAGTCCATTGAAGAATTACTTGCTTCAGATGCCGATCATGTAACTAAAAATATTTACAGCATGAGCCGGGGACAATTTTTTGCCGAAAACATTACCGCTAAAGGCGGATTCTTTGAGTTTGATCTTCAAGGGTTAGGTAAGGTTGAACACATTAGACTCGGTGTCCCTGGTTTTCATAACATTGAAAATGCTATCGCAGCTTCGGTAGCCTCTAGTTTGGTTGGAGTCAATACGGCTACGATTAAAAAAGCGTTGGAATCTTTCGCTGGTGTTAAACGCAGATTTGAATTTGTGGTGAAGGGCAAGAAGGTTGTCTATGTAGATGACTATGCACATCACCCAACTGAGATTGAAGCGTTTTTAAAATCAATGAAGTCACTGTATCCGAACAGAAAATTGACGGTGATATTTCAACCGCATCTTTTCACACGTACCCGTGATTTCGCTGAAGGATTTTCAAAAAGTCTCAGCATTGCAGATGAGTTGTTATTGATGGACATATATCCGGCCCGCGAATTACCTATACCCGGTGTGACTTCGGATATGTTGTTTAATGATATCTCCAGTAAAGTGAAGATACGCTGCAATAAAAATGATCTCATGCAAAAGCTGGATGATCTGGACATTGACGTTATCGCCACCATTGGTGCTGGTGACATCGATACATTTGTAGAACCGATTAAAAATATGGTCAGTAAGAAATATGAAGTTTAAGTTCAACATAAAACGTGAATTGAAGATCGGTGCAGTTCTGCTTGTGCTGGTGGCGATTATTGCTTTTGCTGAGCGTAAGCAAGGAAATGCTTCCATAAAAGATATTACAATTAAGGTCGACAATGTAAATGAGAATCACTTTATCGATGAAGATGATGTGGTGAGGTTGATGCAACTCAATAAAGATAATTTGAAAGGTGCGAGTCTTGATAAGGTAAATCTGAAGGATGTTGAGAGGAAAATTAAAATGAATCCTTTTGTTGAGGAGGCTGAATTATATAGTGACCTAAAAGGTAATCTGGTAGTGAAGGCGGAGCTGAGAAGGCCCATTGCCCGAATCGTTCGTAATGACGGACCGGATGGTTACATCGCTGAAGATGGAACGATCATGCCGACATCAGAAAAATTCACTTCTCGTGTGGTGCTGATCAGTGGTTCATATACACGTACACTTTTGCAAAAGCACAATATAAATGAATTGGAAGAAGGTAAACAGTTACTCGAGATGATCAACACCATTCGAGACGATGAGTTTTGGGCTGCACAAGTTGCTCAACTTGATATCGATTCAAAAGCAAGGATTACCATTTTCCCCCAGGTAGGCGATGAAGAAATTGAATTCGGAAAACCAGAGGATGTTGAAGGAAAATTTAAGAAGCTGATGATTTTCTATAAAGAAATTCTTCCGCGCATGGGCTGGAATAAATACAGCAAGGTGAGTTTGGAGTACGAAGGACAAATTGTAGCGGAGTAATCATAGAATGAAAATTTTTTGAACTTATAAATTAAAGAATATAACAACCACTAATAAAGATTGACATTATGGAACACGAAAAAATAGTAGTCGGGCTCGACATTGGCACAACCAAAATTTGTGTTATCGTTGGGCGTAAAAACGAATTCGGAAAACTCGAAGTACTCGGCATGGGTAAGGCGGAATCCGAAGGCGTTGTCAAAGGTATCGTCTTCAACATTGATAAGACGGTGTATGCCATCGAGAAAGCGATTAAAGAAGCTGGTGATCAGGCAGGCATTGATATTGGTGTAGTAAATGTTGGTATTGCCGGACAACATATTAAAAGTTTCATACAACATGGCGGCATAACCCGATCATCGAAAGATGGTGAGATTGACATCAGCGATGTAGAACACCTCACACAAGATATGTATCGCATGGTGGTTCCTCCAGGAAGCCAGATCATTCATGTGATGCCGCAAGACTACATGGTGGACTACGAGGAAGGTATTAAAGAGCCGGTAGGTATGTCGGGCGTTCGGTTAGAGGCTGACTTCCACATCATCACTGCTCAGACCAATGCGATTAACAATATCAACAAATGTATTCGCAGAGGAGGGTTAGAGATCGAAGATCTTATTCTTGAACCACTTGCTTCAAGTCTCGCGGTATTGAGCGATGAAGAAAAAGAAGCGGGTGTTTGTTTGATCGACATTGGAGGAGGTACAACAGATATTGCGATCTTCTATGATAATATCATTCGTCACACTGCTGTGATTCCTTTTGGAGGAAACATTGTAACGAACGATATCAAACAAGGCTTGATGGTATTACCTCAGCAAGCTGAACAATTGAAAACTCGTTTTGGAAAAGCCATTGCTGAAGAAGCTAGTCCAAATGAAATTGTTTCAATCCCCGGAATACGCAATCGTTCTGCGAAAGAAATTTCAGTAAAGAATCTTTCGAACATTATTCAGGCGCGCATGGAAGAGGTAATTGAAATGGCACACGCTGAAATCATCAGCTCTGGTTTTGAAAACAGATTAGCAGGTGGTATTGTCATCACAGGAGGTGGAGCGCAACTCGGCAATCTGAAGCAGTTGGTAGAATATATGACAGGTATGGATACGCGCATCGGTTACCCGAATGAACACTTGGGTAAGAGTAAGATTGAGGCTGTGAAGAGCCCCATGTATGCAACGGCTGTAGGCCTTGTGCTTTCAGGCTTCCGTTCACTTGATGAACGCGAAGATCGCTACAAGGAAGCACGCGAAGTAGTGAAGGCTACAAAGGTGGTAAAGAAGCCGATGGTCTCATCTAAAAATTTCTTCAACGACATCTTGAATAAAACCAAGAGTCTGTTGATTGATGACTTGGATGGAAAGAACGAATACTAAGGGTTAACACCTAAAAAAAAGAAACAACTACTAAATTATAATCATCATGTTTGAATCAGGATCATACAAGTTTGAAGTTCCCAAACATATCCAAACAAAATCAATCATTAAAGTGATTGGTGTTGGAGGGGGCGGAAGCAATGCGGTGAACCACATGTACAAACAAGGCATTAAAGATGTTGAGTTTGTGGTTTGCAACACAGACAACCAGGCGCTGAACAGCAGCCCGGTTCCAAATAAATTACAAATCGGTTCTAATCTAACCGAAGGTCTTGGCTGCGGTGCCAACCCGGAAGTAGGTAAGAACGCTGCCCTCGAAAGCAAAGACCAAATCCGCGAGATGTTGATGGGCACCCGAATGGTGTTTGTTACAGCTGGTATGGGTGGGGGTACAGGAACAGGTGCTGCTCCGGTAATTGCTAAAATTGCCCGCGACATGGACATCCTTACTGTAGGTATCGTTACTGCGCCATTCTCTTTTGAAGGTAAAAAGAAAATGGGTCAGGCAGAACAAGGTATGGAGGCACTTCGTCAGAACTGCGATACTGTCCTTGTGATCTTGAATGATAAGCTTCGCGAGATCTTTGGGAATCTTTCCATCGGTCAGGCATTTGCTCAAGCCGATAATATTTTAACAACAGCAGCAAAAGGTATTGCTGAAATTATAACCCTTGCTGGTTATGTGAATGTTGACTTTCAAGATGTGCGCACCGTAATGTTGAATGCTGGTGCAGCAGTAATGGGATCAGCTGAAACGCGTGGCGAGAATCGCGCAAAGAGTGCTGCGGAAGGTGCGTTGTCTTCGCCACTTTTAGATAATCGTGATGTTATGGGAGCAAAACGAATTTTGCTTTCGATCATATCTGGTGTGGAAGCGGAATTGCAAATGGATGAACTGACGGAGATTACCGAATACATACAAGAGCAAGCTGGTGATGATGCGGAAATGATTTTTGGTCACGGTGTTGATCCTGATCTGGGTGATCGTATTCGTGTTACGGTAATTGCCACTGGGTTTGCAGTTGAGCCAAGGGAGTTTGGAAAGAAAGAAGACGCGAAGAAAGTGCATGATCTAGATCGTTCGCAAGGCTGGTTATTTCAGGCTGATAATTCTGTGAACGAAGCAAAAGATTTTCAAGTCAGGACGAAGGCAGGTATTGAGCCTGAGAAAGGTGACGAGAAATCAGTGGAACGGGAATTAGTATTCACCGGCCCATTTAACAAAATGGATGAGCCATCGAAAGAGGATAATGATGGTGAAGAGAGTCTCTTTGCTGATGATGACTTTGATATTCGTTCTGAGCAATATGGCGATCAGGTAATCAATGACGATGGCATGATGCAACATCGTTCTACTAAGCAACGCCTTCAGGAACAAGCAAAGGAGCGGCAGGAAAAAATGAAGCAAGCGAAGAAAGGTGAAATGACTAAGGATGAGTTTAATGAGAAGTGGTCATTACCGGCATACTTGCGCAGAGGTGTAAAGATGCAGGATGTTCCTCATTCATCTGAACCATTCATTTCAAAGTATAATTTGAATGATGACAACTCAATTTTAGGGAACAATAAATTTTTGCATGATAACGTGGATTAAGGTGCGAAGTAAGAGGAACGAAGAACGAGGTGACATCGTACTTTCTAACTTGTCCCTCGTCCTTAAATAAGGTATGGCATTTCCGACACGACAGGTTGATTTACTCCATTCGTAGTGGTTGTTGGTTGTAAATATTTTTTGCCGGTGTCGGAGTGCCAATTTTTAAACAGGAGATGCGCTCATTTTTTATTTGCAAGTAACCGTTAAGCAAATAGCGCGAAAAGGTGTAAATGCCGGACGTAACAACGTTCGGCATTTGCTTTTATAAAGGCTCCCCAAAACTTCGTTTTCTGAATCAGGAATCCATTTTTCAGAATTGGCAGGGAACTTGTATAACTACCCGTAACACCAAATTTCTACAACTATGAAACGGATGTTACCTATTTTCGCCCTGTTGCTTTTAGCATCATGTGACGTTTATTATGTTGAACCACGCTATGATAGTCGCGATCAGATCGTAGGTCGTTATGATGCCGAAGAATATAGCGATACCTATGATGAAAGTATCTATTATTCCATGACTGTAGGGAAGTCATCTCATGCGAGTGACGAAATTTATTTCAATAATTTCTATGGCTCTGATATTCGAGTGTATGCATACTTAGATTACAACAGCATTACTATTCCATTTCAGGTTGTAGATGGTTATGAAATTGAAGGAGTGGGGAGAATAACAGGTAGTGATGTTAGTTTGAGTTATCGAGTAAAAGATAGAATCTCAAATACACGAACTGATTTTTGCGATACGATGCTATATCGCAATTACTAACCTTATATAACATTATATTAAAAGCATGCGATAGCTAAATCGCATGCTTTTTCGTTTCTTAGATCAATCAACCATTAGCTTATGATCTCCAAACGAGCCATCAAAATTACTTTTCCTATTATTTTGTTAGTTGGTCTCTATTTTATCGGACCTGCACCAGCGAAACCGAAATTCAATCAGGTATACATTACTGTCCCGTCTGAGGCTGCTTCACTGGAACAATACATTGCCGAGAATGAATCAAAACATGTTATCAAACCTAACAACGAAGCGATGATTATTTGGAATGATAGCACAAAACAAAAAACAGAATATGCAATAGTGTATTTGCATGGATTCTCAGCCAGTCAAATGGAGGGAGATCCCATACATCGCAGATTGGCGAAGGACTTTGGATGCAATTTATATTTATCACGATTGGCTGATCATGGTATTGATACTACTGAAACTTTGATGTTGTTTACAGCCGATCGCTTTTGGGAGAGCGCCAAGCAGGCACTTGCCATTGGCAAGCAACTTGGTAATAAGGTAATTCTTGTAAGTACTTCTACTGGAGGTACAGCTTCGTTGATGTTGGCTGCACAATATCCCGAAGATGTTTATGCTTTAATTAACTTGTCGCCCAATATTCGCCTCAAAGATCCTTCATCTTTTATATTGAATAATCCTTGGGGTTTGCAGATTGCCAGATTAGTGATGGGAGGTAAGTATCGTATAACTGATGATTCAGAAGAGCATGCGAAATACTGGAATACAAAGTATCGATTAGAATCACTGGTTCAGTTAGAAGAGTTGATTGAAGAAAAAATGGTAAAAAGTACTTTTGAAAAAGTAAAGCAACCTTCTCTCACATTATACTATTATAAGAATGATGAAGAGCAAGATCCGACTGTAAAGGTAAGTGCGATGCTGAAGATGAATGAAGAGTTAAGCACACCACCCGATATGAAAGAGGCGATTGCTTTCCCAAATGCAGGAGCCCATGTTATTGGCAGTTCCCTGACTTCGAAAGATGTGGAAGGAGTTTATGGTGCTATTCAGAAGTTTGCTGAAGAAAAATTAATGATGAAATTCATTGATGACCATTAAACGGTATGATATATAGATTTGTGTTTTTGTTTCTGGTACCAATTGCGAGCTATTCTCAAGTTCCCAAAGAAAATAATCCGAAAGACCACCCTTATCAAATTAACAAATGGTTTGTTGAGAAACTGAACAATAATCCAATCAGTTATTATTTAAACAATCCAGACATTGATAACTACTCAAAGATGTATTATAAAGGTGAGTTCGCGGCTTCTGATGATTCGTTAACTTTTGGATTTTTGGATAGTTTATTGACATCCAATCGGAATACCAGAGACTTTTATTTATTTGTTTTTAATAGTGTGTTAAGAATTTCGGATGGAGCTTTGGCTGAATCTATGGGATCGTATTGCAGAGCTTACTTTGAAAAATATCCTTGTGATTTTTTGGGATTAAGAAATGATAAATTCTATGCTGATAATTATCAAAGATGGATTGATTTTGCAGCGTATGAATACCTATTTGAAAAGGATCCTATTAAGACAATTGAGAATGAATTAAAGATATTGCATCCAATTGTATCAGTGAACTGCAACGAAAGAGGTGAAGAGCTAGATAAGGTGAAGTCTAGAATAATAGATTTGATTGAATAAAAAGGTTTCCATTAATAAATACAGACATCAATTTGTAATTCAAGTTACACTTACTTATAATCATCCGTACGGAAACACGAAACAGGTAAACCTTCTTTACTAAACAAGTTAGGGATAGAACCATTCTTCCAGCCGAACCGAACCGCGACTGGTTTCTTTACTTCCTTTGCTGATACGATTACCTTACCTCCTTCAATTTTCGCTTTCGCAGGATAAAATTTCTTATCCTCTCCAGCAATCATAAACTCGGTTGGCTCTCCACCTTTTGAAACTAGTCCAGTGGGCACATGATCAAACGAAATAACAATCTTACTCTTTTCAATCTT
Source organism: Chryseolinea sp. (assembly GCA_036787535.1). Taxonomy (GTDB): domain Bacteria; phylum Bacteroidota; class Bacteroidia; order Cytophagales; family Cyclobacteriaceae; genus Chryseolinea. The sequence continues at coordinate 16,910 of DAIQPD010000052.1, read as the reverse complement.
CATTGATTTGTATAACGGACTTTGATATACAATTCCTTTTTTACCATAGGTATCGGCTAGTGCTAAATTGGCCAAACGTTCGCCCACAGGCTTTTTGTATTTTGGATGAATATCGTTTACATCATCCACTACATCGGAGATCACAACCATGCCCGTCTTTGGAATTTCTAACATCTTCACTTCTTGTTCACGAATGAGCGTTCCATTTTCTATTTCACCATAGCCGCTATAAGGAGCAATCTGAACATAATAAAAAGGTAAGTCGGATAAGAATTGTTTGCGCCACTCCAGAATCAGATTTTCCATTAACTCTTTATAGGTAGAAGGAGCAGAAGTATTGGCCTCTCCCTGATACCACAATGCACCGGCAATTCGGAAGGGAACAATTGGGTAGATCATAGAATTAAAAACAACACCGGGTCTTGACGGACACCAAGGAACATCTCGTTGTTTCGCTGCTGACATCGCCAATGCTTGATTACTGTTCACCTTTTCTGCAGGCAACCAGGTTTCTGCAGGTGTTCCTCCCCAACTTGCACTGATCAATCCAATCGGAACATTTAATTCAGTATTCAATTTCTTTCCGAAGAAGTATGCCACGGCACTGAAGTATTGAACGCTTTCTTTATCACACACTCGCCAATCTCCTTCACCCCGAATTTGCAAATCTGATGCTGCCGATTTAGGTACATGAAATAATCGAATGGTTGGATCATTTATCTGATTGGTGATTGCTTTACCATCGGCAGAGGTATGCATGCCCCACTCCATGTTGGACTGACCTGAACACAACCACACTTCACCGGACATAACATCGGTTAGTGTTCTCACTTCGCCACCCGCTCGTATCGTGATTGTATGGGGACCACCAGCAACTGGAGTGTAGAGAGTAGATGCCCAGAAAGCAGCATTATCTGTTTTTGTTCTTAGTGTTGTGGTATCCCAGCTTACATTAATGGTAATGTCTTGAGTTGAATGTGCCCATCCCCAAATCGGTACGGGAGATTGTTGCTGGATCACCATGTGGTCATCGAATATTGCAGGAAGTCTGAGTTGTGCTTGTGAACTTAATGCCAGGAGAATAATAGCAATGGAGGAGAATATTTTTTTCATGGAGGTATTTTGAATAAAATTCAGTACCTAAAGTTATTCAAAATTTATTAGTGAAATAGAAATAGGATCTCAACAATCAACAATTGATTAACTAATCTTCTTCAGTCTCTCGACAATCTCCAACACAGCAGGACATACTAGTGTATTCTTGTAGGTAAGCTCCATGATCTGCACCATTTTTTTGCGATTAGTGTGAGGATATTCGCGACACGCTTTCGGCCGGTCTTCATACACGGAACAATAATTTTCAGAATCCAGGAAAGGGCAAGGAGAGCTTTTCAATACATAGTCCTTATCATCATCGATATGCAGATACTTCTCAATAAAATCACCGGGTTTCATTCGCACGGCTTTTGAAACCCGCTCAATATCCGTTTGATAAAAAATGGGACTGGTAGTTTTACAACAGTTGGCGCAGGTAAGACAATCTATTTCTTCAAAGACTTCATCATGGGTTTGATGAAAGGCATCATCAACCTTGCGCGGATCTTTCTTCTTCTGATTGAGAAGAAACTTTTTATTATCAACGCTCCGATTCGCAGCCTGTTTTTTAAAATTTTCTAGATCCACCATTTTAGAATTCTTGAGCAAAGAACGAATAAAGGTATTAGATTGTATAGCATTATGATGAGCAGATCATTAAAATCTAAATTTATACCTTTGTTTTTCAGGCTGTTAGAACTTTTTCAATAAACACCTATCTTAAACTGAACACTGTTTAGTATTTTTGCCGTACAATGTCATTATGGGTGTAAAAGAAAGAAAAGAGCGGGAACGAATTGATATGAGGCAGCTGATCTTAAATTCAGCGCACCAACTTTTTCTGTCCAAGGGATTTGATGAGGTGAGTATACGCAACATTGCGGAAGCGATTGAATACAGTCCGGCAACCATTTATCTCTACTTCAAAGACAAGAACGAAATCTTTCATGCACTTCATGGGGAAGCGTTTAAAAAATTCAATGAATACATGGTGCCAGTCTTTGCAATAAAAGATCCGTTCAAGCGTCTGGTCACGATGGGGGAGAAGTACATTGAGTTTACGTTTACTCATCCGAAGTATTATACCATCATGTTCATAGCGGAATCACCTATGCAATGTGAAGAAACTACGGAAGGTTGGATTGAAGGGCAACGCGCATTGGATTCAGTAGAAAGTATAGTAGCAGAATGCATCAAAGCAGGTCAGATTAAAAAGCAATCGGCTAAAGTGATGGCGTTTACCATCTGGAGTTATATGCACGGTATGTGTTCGCTTGCATTGCGCGATCGGATGAAGCATTACACCGAAGAAGAGCGTGAACACATGATTGAGAAGTCATTCAAAATTTTTATTCAAATGCTGAAGAACCCTTAAAAAAATTTGCCATACAAATGAACACCGTTTAGTATTTAAACAATGAAAACAAAAAATTACACCCTCCTTTTTATTTTCAGTGCATTCTGCCTGATGGCAGGAGCACAAAGCCCAGTTTTAGATAATTATCTTCAACTGGGACTCAAAAGCAATCTGCAACTGCAGCAAGAGCAGTTAAACTATGAACGATCCGTTCAAAACCTAGAAATAGCGCGTGCGCTTTTCTTTCCTCAAGTCTCCGCCAATGCCACTTACGGTTTTGCTGAAGGTGGTCGTAAGATCACGATACCGGTTGGAGATTTAATGAACCCCGTCTATTCAACACTGAATAGCTTAACGGGCACTGATAATTTTCCTCATATTGAAAACAGCACTACGCAGTTTCTTCCGAACAACTTTCATGACACTAAGCTGAGAATGATTCAGCCTCTTTTTAATCCTGATATTTATTTTAATTATAAAGCGCAGAAGGAGTTAATCTCTGTGCAGGAAGCGCAAAAGCTTGCTTACGAAAATGAATTAAAATTCAATATCATCTCTGCGTACTATCAATACCTACAAACGGAGGAATCCATTATCATATTTGAAAAGACACGTGAGTTGTTAACAGAAGTTCTCAAACAAAATCAAAAACTGGTAGCCAACAACAAAGCCACAAAGGATATTGTACTCAATGCCTCATACGAACTTGATAAGGTAGAATTTCAAGCTGCTCAAGCGCGAAAAAATAATCAGGTAGCAAAATCATACTTCAACTTTTTGCTCAATCGAGACCTGTCTGCAGAAATTGAAAGAGATTCTACTATTCGTACAACATTAACCATTCAGGAAGAATTATCTGCGCTAACCGAAACTGCGCTTAATCACCGACAGGAGATAAAACAATTGCAAGGTGCATTGCAGGCGAATGAGCAAGTGATTGGCTTGTCAAAAGGTAATGCGTATTTACCGCAGATCAATTTTGTTGGCGATGTAGGTTATCAGGGATTCAAATATAAGTTTGATAGTCCTCAACAATATTGGCTTGTTCAGTTCAGCTTGAGTTGGGATATTTTTAAAGGCGGAGAAAAGAAGACAAGAATCCAGCAAGCAAAACTGGATTACCAGGTAACTGAAAACCGGATGGCCCAACTTAAAAAACAAATTGAGTTGCAGGTAATTCAGAGCTATTACGATCTCGAAGCAACAGAACAGTCCTATCGTGCCGCTCAGAGTGGGATCAGGAATGCAGAAAAATCGTTTGCTATTATTCGTACTAAATATATTGAAGGCCAGGCTTTGCTAATTGAGTATTTGGATGCTCAAAATAAATTCACGAATGCAAGTTTAGCAGAAACCATCGGTGCATATGAAATGCTTCGCAGTGAAGCTGCGTTACAAAAAACCATTGCCAACTTATAGTCAAGTTCATCATGAGAAACACTTTAGCAACCGTTAAGAATATTTTGCGCAGAGAACTTTTGGTGCCTGCACGTAAAATCGAATCCAGACAATTGTTAACTGCTGATGTAGGTTTATCAGCATTTGAGTTGAATGCACTACTCTATTTCGTTGAAGAAAAATATCACGTTGAGATTCACTCCATTCAGTCCAATTCTACGGTTCAGGAATTGGTGGATAGCATCGTTCAGGAAATAAACCCAAACTACCAACAAAAAATAACCCCTCCATGACAAAAAAAATACTCACCCTGTTTGTCCCTCTTGTGTTGGGCGTTACCTTATGGATGTGCAGTAAACAAGAAAGCAAAGAAACGACTAAACCAATTGTTGATGAATCAACAATATCCGTAAAACTTGCCCCTGTGAAAACCGGGGATTACTCTTTACCAATCATCAGTTCAGGTCTCATTAGTACAGAGATTGAATCCCGACTTTCTTTCAAGACAAGCGGAATTATTTCCCGCATCTATGTTACCGAAGGACAAAGTGTTTCTGCAGGACAAATACTGGCGACTTTAGACCTCACTGAAATTGATGCACAGGTATCCCAATCAAAAAATAGCTTGGAGAAAGCGAAGCGTGATCTTGGTCGTGCGCAACGTTTGTATGCAGATTCTGCAGCCACACTGGAGCAAGTTCAAAATGCAGAAACAGCTTTTAATGTAGCAGACGAATCATATCGGATAGCTTCATTCAATAAACGATATGCTACCATCCAGGCATCATCAAATGGAAAGGTAATTAAGAAGTTTGTGAATGAAGGCGAATTGGTTTCGGGTGGAGCACCTGTACTCATGGTAAACTCTTCTGGAAAAAATGATTGGATCGTTAAGATTGGTTTGCCTGATGTGGATTGGGTTCGTGTGAAGAAAGGAGATAAGGTAGAGGTAACAACAGATGCATATCCCGGAGTTGCTTTCGATGCATCCGTAAATGTAATTAATGAGGGTGCTGATCCGGTAAATGGATTGTATCAGGTGGAAGTAAAAATCAATCCACAAGGTAAACGTCTTGCTTCGGGATTATTTGCGCGAGTCGAAATTATTCCAACAGAAAGCCAATCGTTAAAAAGCATACCTATTGAAGCGTTAATTGAAGGAGATGGAAAGCAGGCTTTTGTATTTGTGGTAAACCAAGATCAGAAATCGGTTTTGAAGGTAAAAGTGAGAATTGCGTACCTCCAACAAAGGGAAGCTGTGATTAGTCAGGGACTAGAGAAGGTTTCAGAAGTGATAAATGAAGGGTCTGCCTTTCTCACCGAGTTCTCTGCAATAACCGTTTCACGCTAAGCCATATCGTTATGAAGATTGCAGAATTTTCGGTTAAGAACTACCAATTCACACTCATCATCTTTGTGTTGTTACTGGCGTTGGGATTGAACTCCTTGTTTAATATGCCTCGGGGTGAAGATCCTGAAATGGAGCAGCCATCGTATTCCATTATCTTTATTTATCCAGGAACAAGTCCAGCTGACATGGAACAGTTGGTCGTTGATAAAGCTGAGAAGCGTTTCAGTGAACTGGATGATATTAAGAAATTAATTTCTGATGTAAGCGATGGATTGGCTGTAGTCCGTATCGACTACAAACATGAATCCGATCCCGATGAAAAATACCAGGAAATTGTTCGTGAAGTAAATGCGCTTCGTTCAGAATTACCTCAGGATATATTTGATATCAAGATTTTAAAGTTCTCCTCAACTGATGTGAACATTTTCCAAATCGCTCTCATTTCGGAAACAGCTCCGTATTCACAATTGGAAGAGTATGTAGAAAAGTTGGAAGATGAATTAGAAAAAGTAAGAGGTTTGAAGAAAATAGAAACCTTTGGTTATCCCGATCAACAGGTTCGTGTATCTCTTAACATTGCAAAGATGGCTCAGCAACACATTCCGGTAAACTATGTGCTCGGTGCATTGCAGAGTGAAAATGTAAATATTCCTGGCGGGAGTATTCAAATGAATACGCGCAAGTTCAACATTAAGACCAGTGGTGATTATAAAGACTTAGAGGAGATTAGGAATACAATCGTGTATTCTGCCAATGGAAAGATCGTTTATTTGAAAGATGTAGCGGAAGTAGAGATGAACTATCAGGACGAGTCTCATCTTACGCGATTGAATGGTTTCCGTTCGGTCCTATTGAATGCAAGCCAGAAAGACGGACAAAATATTTTCAGCGTAGCCGATAAAGCCAAGCCGGTAATTGAGAAGTTTCAGAGTGAATTACCTTCTCACATCAAACTTGTAACGAACTTTGATCAATCTGCCAGTGTGGCCACGCGATTGAGTCGCTTCTCTAAAGATTTTCTTATCGCAATTCTTTTAGTATCGATAACACTTCTTCCGCTTGGAACCCGGGCTGCACTTGTGGTAATGATTTCTATTCCACTATCAATTTTTACAGGATTATTTCTGCTTGATATAACTGGATTCACAATTAATCAGCTCAGTATAGTTGGATTGATTGTCGCGCTTGGAATATTAGTGGACGATTCAATTGTGGTGATCGAAAATATCGAACGTTATCTTCGTGCAGGCAGATCGAAAAAAGATGCTGCCATTCAAGCAACGGGTCAAATTGGTTTAGCGGTTGTTGGATGCACTGTAACACTCATCCTTGCTTTTCTTCCGCTGGTATTTCTGCCAGAGTCGGCTGGAGATTTTATTCGTAGTCTGCCGATGGCTGTAATCTTTACGGTAATGGCTTCTCTCTTTGTCTCGCTTACTATTGTTCCTTTTTTAGCAAGCCGTATTTTAAAACAACATGCTTCGCCTGAAGGAAATATTTTTATGCGTGCGTTGAAGAAAGGTATCAGTGGAACGTATAGTAAACTTTTGCATGTAGTATTGCAAAGACCAGTAATTACACTTTCCATCACCATACTTTTATTCATTGGAAGCCTGATGTTGTTCCCTGTTGTTGGATTTAGCTTGTTTCCGAAATCAGAGAAACCGCAATTTCTGATCAATGTTGAAATGCCAAATGGTACCAGTATTTATGAAACCGATAAGGTATCGCGGTATGTGGAGCAGGAACTTAAGAAGGAGCCCGAAATAAAATTCCTTACGACCAATGTAGGAAAAGGAAATCCTCGAATTTATTACAATGTCATCCAACGAAATGAGTCGAGCAACTTTGCACAGTTCTTTGTTCAACTTAATGATCAAAGCCCTGAAGATAAAACAAAATTGATTGACAGACTACGTGATAAATTCTTTTCCTATCCGAATGCAAAGATTGAAGTAAAAGATTTTGAACAAGGCCCACCACTGGAAGCGCCAGTGGCTATTCGAATCTTTGGAGAAAACCTAGATACCTTGCGAAAAGTGTCCATGCAGATTGAACAGATCATCAAACAAACAGAAGGAACGATATATGTAAATAATCCTTTGACCAATCAGAAGACGGATCTTCATATTAAGATTAACAAAGAAAAAGCTGGTTTGCTTGGAGTTTCGATTGCTGATATTGACAGAACGATTCGTTTAGGTGTGGCTGGACTAAATGTAGCACAGTTTTCTCAAGGGGAAGGCAAAGACGAAATCAACATCAATGTTACCTTACCGCGTGGAAAGTTTGTTACCTATGATGTGTTCAATACCATATATGTAAACTCGATCACAGGTCAGGCTATTCTATTGCGCCAAATAGCAGAGGTTGAATTTGAAACAACACCCAATCTGATTCGTCATTATGACAAAGCAAGATTTTCAACAGTAACGGCTTTTGTGAAGAGTGGATATTTGTATGAAGACATTACCAATGATGTGATCAGAAAGTTGGAAGCTTTTAAATTTCCAAAAGGATATTCATATGTAGCAGCGGGTGAAGTGGAGAACAAACAAGAATCGTTTGGTGGATTGAGTACTATCATCATGATTACCATTTTTGGTTTCATTGCTGTATTGGTTCTGGAGTTTGGAAATTTTAAAAGCACGTTAATCGTACTCTCGGTTATTCCATTGGGTGTGATTGGTGCTGTAAGTATGTTGTTCATTACAGGTAATCCATTATCCTTCGTAGCAGTTATTGGTTTGATCGCCCTTGTAGGTATTGAGGTTAAGAACTCAATCTTACTGGTTGACTTTACGAATCAATTGCGCGAACGAGGAATACCTTTATTGCAGGCCATTGAACAAGCAGGAGAAATTCGTTTTGTGCCAATAGTGTTGACTTCCCTTACTGCCATTGGCGGATTAATACCATTGGCGATTGAAAACAATCCACTATATTCACCACTCGCTTGGGTGATTATTGGTGGACTGATAAGCTCTACATTGTTATCGCGGTTAGTTACGCCAGTGATGTACAAACTTTTGCCGCCACGAGTAGAAGTGATTGGCGAGAAGGAAGATGATATCCCATTGCACTAAAAAAAAGTAGTTCACCAGATTTGGGGAACTACTTTTTTTCTAATCACTTCATTCTTGAATTATTTTTTAAAGGTAAATGAGTCCAGAATTTCCTTACCAACTTCTTCATAGGTAGCAAACTTGTTTTGTTCTGAGGTGAAGGTCAGAACAAAGGCTTTATTATTATTCACCCAAAAGTATTGTTTAAATTGTAGATTGAAAATGCCTTGGTCTCCTTTGTAAATCAGGTAATGAAATCCTTCCGAACCTTTCTGTATTCTTTTGCTTTCAGTTAAGCTGGAGTTAGTAATTAACATTTTAATCTGATCTAAAGTAATTTCGGTGTATTTATCCAAGTCAAGATCATAGCCTGTTAGATCCTGAATGAGAAGATTTACATTCTCTCTAAAGAGATCGTCTGTTGACTCCAATGGAGCGAATAAAATAAAACTGGTTCCCATTTGTCCGTTTTGATTTAATTCCCATGAAGCAGGATATTGAATGGAATAGTTCGAATCTTCAACTGTCTTCCAACCGGTGTTTATTTTTTTAGATTCAGCTTGCCCAAAGCAAAAAGCTGAAAGCAGCAGCAAGGGCATCAAAAATTTTATCACTATCGATTTATTTAATCCTGATCGGAAATTGTATCTCTTATGAATCGGGGTGAATTATTGCTTTAAGCGCTCTATCGCTTGCTCCAAATCTTCTGGAGTATCAATGCCAAAACTTTCTATCAGCGTTTGAACGGCAAGAATTTTAAAATCATTTTCTAGCCATCGAAGCTGTTCAAGGGATTCTGCTTTTTCTAAAATCGATGGATTCAATTTTGTGAGTTGGGTCAGCACATCAGCGCGATAGGCATACATACCAATGTGCTTAAAGAAAGTATGTTTCGATACCCATTGGCTTTCATCGATATTCCGAAGGAAAGGAATAGGGGAGCGACTGAAATAGAGTGCTTCGTAATTTTTTCCAACAACTGCTTTCACCACATTTGGATTGAAGAGCTGTTCGCTTTGATCAATCGCTTTAACCAATGTGGCAATTTCTGTTTTGCCAGTAAGCACAGTAGCAAGTAAATCAATTTGTTCAGGTTGTATAAACGGTTCGTCACCTTGAATGTTGATGACGTACTCATACGATTTGGGTTGAAGCGTAAGCGCTTCATAGCAACGATCTGTTCCGCTTATGTGATCTTCACGTGTCATGCAGACATCACCTCCGAAATTTTTCACATGATCATAGATTTCCTGATGATCGGTTGCAACAACAACTGTGGATAGGTAGATAGATTTTTTCGCTTGCTCATAAACCCTTTGGATCATGGATTTACCTCCAATATCGACCAAAGGCTTGGCAGGAAATCGGGTAGAAGCATATCTCGCTGGGATTAATCCAATAATGTTCGCAGTCAATTTTTAGTAATTAGAGTTCAAAATACGGTATTCCAAAACTAATGAACTGTTGATTGAAAGCAATGTATGTTCAGTATTATGATTTCTGTTTACAACCCCAGAACTGTTTTCAATCTCCCGTATCCACCCTTACTCAATGGAATTTTGGCCCCACTCTTGAGTAAAGCAATATGAGTATCTTTTTCGAGCGGCTCTATTTTGGTAAGCTGGTTTAATTGTATAAGGTAAGAGCGATGTACTCTTACAAATTGAGCACTGTCGAAGCTGTGCTCATAAAAACTCATCGTCTTCTTTTTAAGAAACATTTCTTTCTGTGTGAAAATCTTTACGTAATCATCATAGGCTTCAATGTAATGGATTTCATGCACTGGTATAATCCGAATGTTACTACCTTCTTTTACTACAATTCGATTTCGTTCTTCGGGCTGCCGGATTTCTTCGTTGATCAAAGTTTGCGTAGTTGCTTTCGGTTCTGATTGATTGCGTTGTTGTAGCCATTTTTGAATTGCCTTATCAAAACGTTCTTTGCTGAATGGTTTCAACAGGTAATCGATGGCATGGGTTTCAAATGCTTTCATAGCATATTCATCAAAGGCCGTAGTGAAGATTACAGCAGGCGGTTGATCAATCAGTTCGAGCATTTCAAAACCATTGATCTTGGGCATTTGAATATCAAGGAAAATCAAATCGGGTTTATGTTGTGCGATGGCCTTTACTCCTTCAAACCCATCGTTGCATTCCTGAACAATCTTTATTTCTGAATATCCTTGAAGGTATTCTGCTACCAGATTTCTGGCCAGTGGTTCGTCATCTATAAGTATAGTATTGATCATGTAGTTTGAGGGATTTTTACTTCTGTTCTAAAAACTCTTTCAATTTGTGTAGTAGTCATTAAATCATTTCGTGCATACAGTAGATATAATCTTCGTTGCACTGAATTTAATCCGAAGCCAGTTCCTTTTCGTGGTTGAGCCGTCTCTGGATCAAATGGATTTTCAATTTCAATAATGAGTTGATCATTCAATTTTTTTGCTGCGATACGAATTGTGATTTCTCCAACCGTATCATACAAACCAAACTTGATTGCATTTTCTACCAAGGGCTGAAGAAGTAATGATGGTAAGGTGCATGAGTTGATGGAACCTTCGTATTCCATTTCAGTTCTAAGCCTGTACCCAAACCGAACTTTTTCGATTTCAAGATAAAGTTCCAAGTGCTTCACCTCTTCTTCGAACGTTACGAGTTGTTGATCATCTTGTTTAATGGTACCCCGCAAGAAATCTGAAAGTTGTTGAATCATTTTTCTGGCTGCTTCAGGTTTTGATCCCGCAAGGGAGCTAATTGAATTTAAGCTGTTGAATAAGAAATGAGGCTGAAGTTTTTGTTGTAAGGACGCGAGTTCTGCTTCACGCGCAAGTTTCAATGCATCCTCATCTCGTTTTTCGCCTGCTCGTTGATCTTTTAAATAAAACCAAACCCAACTGATGACAGCAATAAGGGTAATCATTAGCCAGGCGAACAAGCCACGAATGACATGCGAACTTTTTAAATAGGCGATGTACATTTCATCCCGGGCAAAATAACGTTCCATCAAGTAATCGTGAACTAATCCACATAAGGCCGCCAATACAACGGTACCTGCTAATATATACAACGCTCTTTTAGGGCTAGGTTGGTAGAACTTAAGTGAATTGAACATTACATTTCCGGCAGTAGCAATGAGCAGGTTTATATCTCCAACATCCATGAGGGCAACTTTCCATGTAAAACCAAAAGTAATTACTAATGCGTACGCTTCGATGATGATCAAAACAATCCACCACGCTGCAATGGCAAGCAAGATTCTTCGTGTGGTATGGACGCTCATTTTGGGAGTAGTTTCGGTTTGGTGGTTTGTTGAGTTTAGTAATCGGTGGTGGGTAATCGGTATCAAACACTGATTACTGACTCCTGAGTACTTTTATTAAAATTTATATATCCATTTTCGCATCTCTAATAATTACATTCATTTAATCGAATGGCAATGGCCTTTTGGTGGATAAAGTTAATGTATGTTCTGGCTTCTTCCGTCTCGTGAATGCGGGAATATAATTCAATTCCATTTTCAAGTTTATTCAGAGGTATAATTTCGGATACATTAATGAATTCCCATTTCACCTCATTCTGTTTGCTGTTGTAAAATATTTCTTCTTCATTCAATCCGATGGTACGGGCTTTCATAAAAGCTTCTTCTGTACTATTGGCTGCTACCAATCGGAGTTGTTCATCGAACTGCGATTTTGAAGCTTGCGTATTTTCAATGCTAAACACGATTTTCGAAATGTACCAGTTCATAAGGATGAGGTTGAGGATGATGAGGATTGGATACACAACTAATAGCTTTTAATATCAATGCCACCGAAGATGCAGGTACCGCGAAGCACAATCACTTTTGAGTCATCAACCGAAGCACTCTGCATGATCGGACGTTTATCATCTAATCCACCGAAAATCGACACCACTTCTTCTGATTGCAATTTCCAATGTGGAGGTATTACCAATTTTGTTCCACCAAAAACCTGTGTGAGTTCAATTATTATACGACCATTTATGTCGGCCTGCATTAGATTGATCTCGACACCACCAAACATGCAGAAGCTTTCACCACCTTTAAAATCTTTAGAGATTATATTTTTCTTTGTTCCACCAAATACGGTGGTGGAATCGATGTAATCTTCTGAAGATCGTTCATTATTTTGGGAACTAAAGTCGCGCCAATATTCTTCTGATCGTTTTGATCTTTTAGGTTTTAGAATCATGGAAAGGCCCACTGCAATAATGATCAGAGGCCAGATGTAGCGATGAACGTCCATATCAACTTCACTAGCGATTAAAAGAACTACACCGATAGCTACTGGTATAAGCCACTGAAGGTTTTTAAAGCGGTGTCGCGCACCAATGTAAATACCGATAGCGATTGGAATCATAGGGAAAGAAAATAACCATCCTGGAAGGTCGATGCCCATTTTTTTAACAAGCAATAATGTACCTACAGTAATAATAACAATCCCACCCAATATTCGGCCGTTACCGAAATTGTTACTTGGTTTTTCCTTGCTTAAACCTTCGTTCTTGTTGTATTGCGTTTCCATGTGTTATTGATTTATGATTCAAATAACGCTTGAATTGTAGATTTAGGCCATATCGAATAGGCAACTACCAGCGGAAAGTAGGTGAATGAAGGGTTGTAGTAGGTTAATGGATGGGAGACGTTAGACGCTAGACATTAGACCGAACTCAATGCTTAATCAATACAGGTTGCAAATTATCAATGCCGATTCACATCACATACAGTTTAGAGTCTAGTGTCTAATATCGAGTGTCTAAAGCCTAAACTCACTTATAACTCACTTTATTTATGAAGAAGACCCTTCTCTTACCAAATGTTGGGTTTGAGATTTCCTGAATGCCATAGGCGTAGAAATATTGTGTGTACCAATAATCCAATCGATTCACATCACCAGAATCTTTTCCCACAACATCGTTAGTGATTTTAGTATCAATCGGCTCTGAAATTTTGCCTTCCAGAACTTTATTTCCTTTAATGATTTTGGTTCGCAGCTCATTATCGAAAAGGTAAAGCAATGCTATTTTATCTTCTTGCACTTCAAGTTTCACAAATTGTTCCAGCGTGAATGTTCTGACATCATTGATCTCAAAACTATTGTCCCAAAGTAAGCTTCCATTGTTGCTAAATCCCATCACCACCGCATGTGTGTAATAGTAGCCATCAAAAATTCTTCCATCTCTCGAATAATAGTTTGTTCGCGCTCCCGGCATGAAGAAGCCACCTGACCGACCTTCAATGGTTGTGTACTTTGGATAAAACGCTTCGCCAAGTAGTACGTATTGATTGTTGAATGGAACTATTTCGTGAACCAGGAAACGATAATTGAATCGGGTCCTCTTCCCTTTTATTTTTCTTCTTTCAATACGACTCTTTACCCGAATTTCACGTTTGGCTTTCATGAACTTGAAAAAATTTTCCAAGTCAGCAAAGTTATAATACCGAATGTTTTGCGTGCCTGATGGATCGATAGTAGCCATGAACATGCCCCGCGAATATTCTGAGTTTCGTCCGCCATATACACCAGCAATTAATTGTAAGTCAGTATTGGTTTTAATGGATCTTGCAAAAAGTAAATTTTTATTTTCTTCAGTATCCAATGCCTGGTTAGTTAATAAATCGCCTTCAGGATCATAGTTTTTTACCCAAATGGTTTTTTGACCTTTAAAGTTTTGGGCACTAATGAGAACATCAATTGTTCCATCATTATAGGTTCGAACTTGCGTAAGTTCGCCCTGTTCGTTAAAAAGTCCGGGAAGCACTTTTGTTTTTTGTGTGGCCAGTGAATAATAAATAACGACCGGCACACGATTAAAGTAACCGCCAATCAATACCGCTTTTTCTGTTATCTGAAAATCGTTAGGAACAAACGGAATAAAGTTTTTAATGATGTGCTTAAAATATTGACCATTGCGTTGATCGACAACAAATAACTCGAACTCGTTTTTTGTATAATCCTGAAAACGAAACAGAAGATAGAGTAAATCTTTTTCAACCCGTTTCCCCATTAGGGTAAATTTTTTGGTAACGGGTAACTGGCCGTGCCATTGTTGCTTGAAGCTTGTGTCAATTTTGATGAGATCAAGAAAATCCGAATGATTTATCGTTAGCTCTCTAAGAAGAAACAAACCATCATGAAAAGCATTGATTACTTCAAAGCCTTGATCGTTCTGAAATAACGATATTTCAATTCGATCTGGCTGATTGATTTGTGCATAACTATGAACTGGCCATGTTATGGAAAGCACAAGAGCAAAAATTAATCTACTTGACCACCACCTTATTAATATAGAAGACATCCCGTACACGATCTTCAGAATTTATATTGCGAATTGTTTGATATCCCCAAACGAAAAATGAATTACCATACCAATGCTTTACAAAACCATCGAAATCTTTTTCTGAACGAATTTCATCAAACGGATCATTGGTCTTTAATTTTTCAGTTTGCTCCTTAGCACTACTTTCTGATTTAACAACTCTTTTGAATTTAAGTTCGGACTCTTTTTTATAGACGAGTGTTATGGTGTCGTTTGAGATCATAAAATCAGAAACCTGTTCGGGCGATTCAACTTTTAGTTCGTCCAATACCATACTTTGGTCCCAGGCAACGTTGCCTTTTTCATCAAACAATATGAGGACCGTTTCATGAATTTTCACATCATTATTCTGGTTTCCCGATGACGAATAGGGAAACGGTCTATATATGCGACTTGACCCAGGATAATACCCAAGGCCATAGGGATTGAATCCATACGGATTATAATAGTATGGATTATTACTGTATTGGCTGCCATAGGCTGGACTTGAACTTGTAACGGTTGATTGAATTTCTGCCAGCAACAGAAACCCATCTTTATGCTCATGAATTTTATAAGGTGTTACCAAACTTGCAAATTTTGGATTTCGCCCTGCTGCCATGTCCGCTTTTGTACTTGCTATAATTTTGCTTGCTCGTTTTGGTTTAAGGTAATCGAGGTAGTGTGTTAATGCTCCAAAGGGTATGAAATTAATTTTCTGGTCTTGAAATGGATCAATTGTTAACGAATAGAATCCGATTGAACTTTTGGAGTTTCGTTCTCCCCAATTCCCAATGATAATTAAATCTTCCCGTTCCAATTCGCTTGTAATACCGGTTAACAGAGATTTACCGTAATCAATTGGCACCATATCTTCTAATAGCAATTCTCCGGTAGAGTCAAACGTTTTAAACAATAGTGTTTTGTCTTCGCGCCCACTGCGATCAATTAATACAACATTGAACGTGTTATTTTGATTTACACGCAAATCAACCAACTCGGTATCTTTCTGGAAAAAACCAGGAACAACTTTTATATTCTTGGTTACCAGGTTGTACATAATGATGGCTGGTTCTCTGTTTACGTATCCGCCTAAGATGAAACTTTGGGTGGCAAGTGTAAAATGGGTTAATTTAAAATCTAACTCTGATTTAATGGTATGCCTTTCTTCTTCTCCACCATCTATATTTACAGTAACTAATTCAAAATCATTTTTTGTTGTTTCGCCTGTGCGGAATAAAAGGTAAACATGTGTAGCATTAGCTTCATAACCAACCAATTTATATCGTTCCTTCACTTCCAGTTCTACTATCTTTTTCTCCTGCAGCGTGGTATCCAATAGAATTATCTCCCATATTTTATTATTGTTTTTGTACTTATCACGTTCGCGAAAGAGAACAATACCTTTTTCTTCTATTGAGATAATATGAAAATAATCCTCCGAATTTTTATGTTTTCGTTCATATCGATAGGGCTGTGATAATTGGGCAAAGGATGAAGAGGCAATACACAGAATGGTGATTACTAATGATAAAATACTTTTGAAGTAGTTATTCTTTACACAAACCATATTCTTCATACTTCTTTTATTTGCCTTCACTCAATGCAAGAATCATGTCGAACTCTTCTGCCTTTACTGGTTGTACAGATAAACGGGAATTTTTCACCAGCACCATATTAGCGAGTCGTTTGTCTGCTTTAACCTGGGCGAGGGTTACAGCATTTTTCAGTTTCTTTTCAGGAGCAATTTCAACTACTGTCCACTCTGGATCTTTTGGATCGGGAAAACCACCTTTTACAATTTTTGCTGTACCCACAACAGCTTTATCATCCATACTGTGGTAGATCAATATAAGGTCTCCCTTCATCATGGCATTCAGGTGTAAACGAGCAGCATAGTTCCTCACTCCATCCCAGATCGTTTTTTTATCACGCACGAGATCATCCCAGGAATAGGTGCTTGGTTCTGTCTTCATTAACCAGTAATTCATTCGGATTCGGTTTAACTTTTCTAAAGTAGTAAATAGTGATGGGATTTTCTTTATGAATTAAAGTAGTATTCTAAATCAATGAAAAAGGCCATCCAATTGATTGTTGGATGGCCTTTTGAGGTCATTGAATGGTCAAAACAATTTTAATTGTACCCAGGGTTTTGGATCAAATTAGTATTCACGTTTCTCTCACGTTGAGGGATTGGAAAAACGAGTTTATCGTCATCATAATCAAAAACAATCGTGCCTTCTGTAACAGACTCTTGTAAACGTTTAACATCATGGAGGTGATGACCTTCGTGAGCTAATTCGAGTCTGCGTTCATGCAATATT
>DAIQPD010000259.1:0-5135 GCA_036787535.1 Chryseolinea sp. | reverse complement strand
AGGCTTCCCACGATCCATACAGGCGCTCACTCACAAAAACATCCGCATCACCCATCCCTGGATGGCCGTTGCTGGAGAAGTAAAGTCGTTTCTTGTCCTTTGAAAGAAAAGGTGAAATCTCAAAGCCAAAGGTATTTATTGTTGGTCCTAAATTTTTAGGCTTCGACCATTTGCCTGAACTATCTTTTGTGGTAACGTATATATCCTCCTCCCCGATTGAATCCTTCCCTTTCATCGATATAAAAAGAACATCAAAATCGGGTGACATGTAAAAATTAAGGAATCCGTTGCTTTCAATTCCTTCTATCGGAATAAGTTCAGGTTTAGTCCAGCTTTTGTCTACTCGTTTTGAGAAATAAACTCCCTTTACCTTCTTTCCTGATGAGGCATCCATCAGGTAAAGCACATCTCCGGACGGGCTCATACCTATCACAGCATTGCTATTTTTATCGTTTAGATTAATTACCTTATTGCTAGCCTTCTTCCAATCCTTAGCCCCCAATCGATCACTTGTCCAGATATCATGGCCAGAATATTTACCTCCGGTATTTTCTATGTACAATGACCTGGCAAAAAACAAAGTCTTACCATCATCCGAAAGTAAAGGCATGATTTCTTCCCCTCCGCTATTCACAGCGACAGGTAACTTTTCAGGAGCATCATAATCAAGAATCTGTGCGCCAGCTTGTGAAGAAAGAAGGATGCAAAAAACGAAAAACAGTCGGCTCACCTTGTATAGATTGTCAATCATTAAAAAATATTTAAAGCTATGGGTGACATTAAATTAAGAACGGGGCTTGAGGTGTTTAATTTCATCTGGTAAACCTTACATTATACGAAAACGTATCAATAAGAGTCATGAACTTGTGTATTCATTTATTGTAAACTGTTATAAGTAACCTATTGCCACACAAATATACCAACTTCACGTAACTAGAACCCAGAATCTACCAATCAGACACAACATATCCATTATTTTTTCAATGCTATCAGTCATCGAAGGGTTTATAATTCTTTAACAGATTTGAGATTCCCATATCCCAATTTCATTCGATTTCGGTAATGGCTGAAGCGCTCCAAAACGGGCTCACACAAAGTTCTTGAGAGCCCCTTAAGCAGGCTGAAACTATAGCTTCAGCTTTACAAAAATGGCTTCCGGAATATTCCGGATAATCAACATGATAAGTCTCCAAATTGGTAATACATAGATAACATTTCGCCTTTTGGTAACCGCTTTAAATATAGCCTCACCCAACTGTACAGGCTGTGCGGTTATAGGCTTTGGAAGATTGAGGCCTTCTGTCATTCTTGTTTTGATAAAGCCTGGCTTTACGGTAACAACATGAACACCTGACTTTAAAAGTCTGTTTCTGAGCCCGGAAAGATATGCGGTGAGCCCTGCTTTTGCACTGCCATAAATATAATTACTCTGCCTTCCCCTCTCACCTGCCACAGAACTTATACCTACGATTACACCCGACTTCCGTTCTTCAAAATCATTGGCAATAACATTTAGAATGGATGCTGCTCCTGTAAAATTTGAATCGATTACCATTTTACATGAGGCCCAATCTTTCTCAGAGATCGATTGATCCCCAAGCAAACCAAAAACGCAAATGGCTATTTCAGGTTTCGGATTTAATGATTCATAAAAAGAAGGATGTTGATCAAAATGCAAAGCATCAAAATCCACTGCCTGAGCCTTTACCCCATGCTTTATCTGAATGTCGCTAGCCAAAATATTCAACTGACTTGTGTCGCGACCAGCTAAAAATAAATCATACTTCTCTTTTGCAAATCGATGAGCACATGCAACCGCTACATCACTACTTGCTCCTAAAATTAATACATATGCCATTTCTTAATGTGATTAAATTTGTTTCGAATTAAAAAGCGTTCTTAGTCCGCAAGCTTAACAAAATTGCTCTTTCTATTTTCTTCGAAAAATTCTTTTGAGAAAAAAATTTCTAACCCTCTAATAGCAACACGTTTGGTTACGCAATTTCAATTCTGGATGTCTTGTTTTTAATCTTCTGACCATTCGTAAGTCTGATTACCTCCTTAGCCTTACTGCGTTCAATCGCGACATACGAGAAATAATCTTTCACTTCAATCAACCCAACTTCTTCTTTACTCAGATTTCCAACTTTCGATAGAAAACCAACAACATCCATTTTATTTACCTTATCCTTCTTTCCTTTGCCAATGAAGAGGGTAATCCATTTTGGTGTTTCAATACGTGTTTTTACTTCCGGAACTTCCAGTGTTTCAATGTCATTTGGAAGATAAGCCGGTCGTATTTCTTCCATTGTTAGCAAAACATAGGCAGTTCCTGCAGCACCCATTCTGGCCGTTCGACCATTTCGATGAATGAAGATTTCTTCGGTTGTTGGCTTCTGATAATGCACAATGTGTTTAATGTTAGTGATATCAAGTCCACGCGATGCAAGGTCGGTAGTTACCAAAATATTGGTGCTTCCATTTCTGAATTTGGCAAGCGTACGCTCACGCTGGTCCTGATCCAGACCACCATGAAAGCATTCGCTCACCACACCGTACTTCGTTAAGTGGTCACTGATTCTCTCTACCGATTCCCGATGGTTGCAAAACACGATGACTTGTTCTGCTGGTGCACAAGCTGCTATCAGTTTTAAAAATATTTCAAGCTTATCAACATCTTCAGATAACACTACTTTAATGGTAAGTCCTTCTGAACGATTTTCAGTTTCGAGATAATCCAAAATAGTAAGGCTCTTTACACCAACGAAGGCCGGAATGTCGATGGCTTGTGTTGCCGAAGTAAGGATTCGCTTGGTCAACGATGGAAGACCCTGAACAATGAAACTCATCTGATCTGTAAAGCCAAACTCCAGAGCCTTATCAAATTCATCAAACACAATCGTGTGAACTGTCTTGGTATTGAACGTTCCTTTATCAATATGATCTGCAATTCTTCCAGGTGTACCAATCAGCACCGTGGGGGGAACAATAAGGTTATTCTTCTCCGTCTTGAATGAATGACCACCATAACAACAACTTACCTTAAACGATGTCTTCATACTTTTGAAAACCGTTTCTAATTGCTGCGCCAGCTCACGCGATGGAGCAAGGATCAGGACTTGCGTTCCGTCTTCGTTGGCTCTTAATTTTGTAAGGATAGATAAAAAAAATCCAAGTGTTTTACCACTGCCCGTTGGTGAAAGTAAAAGAATGTCATCCCGTTTAGGAAAGGTGGCCAGCATTTCCATTTGCATTTTATTCAATGCTTCAATAGACAAATTCTTAAGAATCTCATCTACGGAATACGCTGTATCAACCATGACAAAAGTATTTATATAGGAAGGTATGAACGAGGTGGCTCGATCTGACGGATTAATAACAAATAAACAAAGAGAAAAAGACGCTTTAACTTAAGACTCCGCTACCACTTCCACTTCTTCCTTAACTGCTGGCATTGCAATGCGATTTACCTGCAAAACAAAATGCTTATCCATATTGAGTTCATAAGTAGCTTCGGTCATAAGCTGCATGGCTGTTTTAGATTGCTGTAATACCTGCAACAAATCCTGCGCTACAGCGGAAGCCTTGATGTTATTCAATGCCTTACCATTATGAGCCTGCAATGAAAATGAATAACCCTTCTTCACCTTTTCACCCATCGCCTTAAATTCGTGTGCAAAAAGTTTATACTGTTGAGGCTCATTTGCTGCCCCTGACATGAGTTTCAGAATAACCGGGCGGTACTTATTCCATAACGAGGTGTAAAGATTGGGTTCAGTTGGATACTGCGATCGTAGATTCATTGCTTTTTATGATAGTTGTAAAGATGACAAGTTCGAAGAATGACCTGTGAGGGGTTGGTACCAGATCAAAATCCATACATAATCGCTTCAAAGGTAGTGTTTTTCTGGCTGGATACTCCTTTAAAAACAAAAGCTGATGAATATGCCGCTAATTAAATGTATGTTTCTGGTGATAGGTGGTTCTAAAGCACCTTTTTAGGAGGTAAATCAAAAGCCTTGGCAGCGTGCTCGAAGCTTTGTTGTTTGTGCGATCCGTCACAAAATGGCTTATTTGCTGAATGACCACATCGGCATAACGAAACTATTGTCCTTCCCTGAAGCCCGTAAGCATTTCCATCCATATCGACAATTTCGAAGTCGCCATCTAGTTTTACTGAACCGTTATTGTTGATTGTGATTTTTGTTTTAGGCATGATCGAAGTTTAATTCAGACAAATGTACGGAAGATCAGCCCGTTCTTCATCAATTAAACAATCCGCTGGCAAAGTATTTCATTCCCGAATCGAACACTATTGCCCTGAGATCATAATTCTTCAACCCACAACAATGCCATGAATATTCCAGTACTTCCTTAGTGACACTCTAAAATTAAGTCCAGTCCAGCTTCAATGAACCTGGTTTCAAGCCCCATAAATAATAAACAATGCATATCATCCTTGAAAAACTTCGATGGATAAAATGAAATAAAATATTCATCAAAAACAGCAGCCGTCCGATCTTGTGATACTTTTGGGTAAAACAGGCAATGAGTTTAAAATAAAATGTTAGACATGACAGACCCGCTTGCAATTTATATGAGACGGTTTCTTCCCTTCTCTGACGAAGAGCTACTTCGTTTTAAACAATTTCTGAAACCAGTGGAACTTAAGAAGGGTGAATTCTTTTTGCACGAAGGCGATGTCTGTCATAATACTGCTTTTATTCAGGAAGGTTTATTCAGGATCTATCACGTTCATAATGACAAAGAAATCACTCGTCAGTTTATTTTTGAAAACAGTTTCTTTACAGAGTACGAAAGTTTTCTCGCTCAAAAACCATCCTTTTATTATGTTGAAGCGCTGGAAGATTGTAAAGTATTAATGCTTCATTACAAAGACCTGAATACCTTGTATGATTCTTCGGTTACCTTTTTACGCTTGGGTAAAATGATTGCTGAAAATGTTGTTCAGCACGTAGGTCATCGATACATGTCAATCCTTCGAGACGATGCAACGACTCGTTACAACAACCTGGTAAAAGAAAGACCCAAAGTATTGCAACGTGTTCCACAGTATATGATCGCGTCTTACCTTGGCATTACACCAGAAGCGCTGAGCCGGATACGGAAGAACC